>NZ_JBHTVC010000004.1:5933-70289 GCF_042793275.1 Isoptericola sp. NPDC056578 | reverse complement strand
GGGGGGGCGGGGGGGGGGGTCGGGGGGGGGGGGGGCCCGGCGCGCCGCCGGGGCGGCCCCCCCCCACCCGCCTCCTGTTCTGGGGGCGGGCGGGCACCCCCCCCCCCCCCCCCTCCCACGTCCCGAGCTGTCAGGGTCAGGGCCGGACACACCGTTGCGCTGACCCTGACAGGTCGCGGTCGTGACCCTCCGGGACGCCCGCGTCGTCGTCGGGTCGTCCCCGCACCGGGCCGGAGCCGCCTACGATGCCGAGCATGGATGCGGGGCAGATCGTCGGGATCGTGACGGGCCTGGTCGTAGTGGTCGTGCTGGTCACGGCGGTGGCTTTCTGGGCGGCGCGGCGGCGCAAGGCCGCGCGTGGGCGGGCACAGGACCTCGAGGCGGAGCTGCAGCGGCTCGGCGTGGAGGCGGGCTCGGCCCTGGTGCGCGCCGACGAGCGGGCCCGCCTCGCCGAGGACGAGCTCGCGTTCGCCCAGGCCGAGCTGGGCGACCGGGAGACGCGCGAGCTCGCACCGACCCTGCGCCGTGCGCGGGAGCGCCTGTCCGAGGCGTTCCATCTCAACCAGCTCCTGCACGACCACGTCCCGGACACGGACCAGCAGCGCCGGGAGTGGTCGGCCCGCGTCGTCGACCTGTGCCGGTCGGCCGACGGCTCGCTGGACGAGCTCGACCGCGGCCTCGCCGCCCTGCGGCAGACGGTCCGCTCGACCCCCGACGCCGTCGACCGGGTCGACCGCGAGCTGGCCCGGGTCCGCGAGGCCGTGCCCGCCGCGCGCGCCGACCTCGAACGCCTGCGGGCGCAGTACGACGCGCAGGCCCTGCTGCCCGTCGCGGACAACCCCGAGCAGGCGGAGCGGCTGCTCGAGTTCGCCGGCCGCAGCACCGCCGCGGCACGCAAGCGCCTCACGACCCAGCAGGTCGCGGAGGCCGGGGCCGCGGCCCGCGCGGCGGAGGAGGCCGTACGCCGCGCGGAAGGGCTGCTGCGCGCCGTCGACGACTACGAGGCCGAGGCGCTGCGCGCGGAGGCGGCGCTCGGCGCGATCGTCGCGGAGTCGCGGGCCGAGCTCGCCCAGGCGCGCGCCCTCCCGACGGCTCAGCGGGCGGGACGGATCGACGGCGCGGTGACCGCTCTCGAGGACGCCCTGGCGGCGCTGCCCGCGCCGGGCACGCCGGGCGACCCGGTGGGCTCCCTCACCCGGGTCCGCGAGGCCAACACCGCGCTCGACGACGCCGTGGCCGAGCGGGCCGAGCACGACGAGCGCACCCGCCGGGCGGCGTCCCGGCTCGGGCCCGCGCTCGACGACGCCGAGCGGCAGCTCGCCTCGGCGCGGTCCGTCGTCGACGACTACCGCGCCCCCGTGGGCCCCGACGCCCGGACGCGCCTGGCGGAGGCCGAGCGCGAGGTGGCGCAGGCACGGGCGGCGCAGGACCCGGAGCGCGGCGTGGCCGCCGCCCGCCGGGGTGCCGCGCTCGCCGCGGAGGCCGCGACGCTGGCGCACCGCGACATCGCCCGGTCCGGGCAGGGCCAGCGCTGGGACGGCGGGTACAACGGCGGCCCCGACGGGTACGGCGGCGGGTACGGCTGGCAGGGTGGCCGGCGCCCCGGTGGTCGCGGCGGGTCCGACGTCTTCGGCGCCGTCCTGGGCGGGATGGTGCTGGGCGGCATCCTCGACGACATCGGGGACATCGGCGACATCTTCGACTGACGGTGAGTTCGACCGACCGTGACGGCGGCGTCGACGAGCACGACGAGCACGGGAGGGTGTATGGCCACCACGGTGCGGCGGCGGGTGCGGGTGCACGGCCGCGTGCAGGGCGTCGGGTTCCGCTGGTCGACCCGGGAGGCGGCGCGCCGCGCGGGCGTGGGCGGCGTCGTGCGCAACCTCCCCGACGGCACGGTCGAGGCGGAGGTCGAGGGCACGCCCGACGCGGTGGACGCGATGCTCGCGTTCCTGCGCGAGGGCCCGCCCGCGGCCCACGTCACCGGCGTCGACGTCGAGGAGGTCCCGCCGCGCGGCGACACGGTCCTCGTCGTCAGCGACTGAGCACGTCGCGCGGCACGTCGCGCGGGGCGTCCCGCCCCGGCAGCCGCGCCGCCACGTGCTCGACGACGCCGGCCCGCGTGCGCCCGTGCTCCTCGACCACGAGCCCGCGCTCGAGCACCCATCGCATCGGCCGGCGCCGGAAGTGCTCGCCGGCCAGGGGCACGCTCACGACGTCCGCGAGCGCCTGCAACGCCTGGAGCGGCCAGGCGCTGGACGCCACGTGGTCGGCCAGCAGGAGCAGCCCTCCCGGACGCAGCACCCGTGCCATCTCGGCCAGGGCCGCCCGCTCGTCGGCGATGCCGCACAGCGAGAACGTGCACACGACCGTGTCGAACGAGGCGTCGGGCAGGTCGAGTGCCTGCGCGTCGCCGACGCGCAGGTCGGCGTCCGGGTCGAGGCCGAGGCCGAGCCGCACGGCACGGTGCCGCGCGACGTCGAGCATCCCGGCGCTCTGGTCGACGCCCACGAGGCCGCCCGGGCGCGCCGTCACCGCGGGCGGGTAGTGCTCGAGGTTGAGCCCCGTGCCGACGGCGACCTCGAGGGTGCGGCCCTCGGCCAGCGCGCACACCCGCCGCCGCAGGCCGGGGAACATCCTCCGCTCGGCGGCCGTGAACGCCCGGTCGTAGCCCGCGGACTCGCGGTCCCACCGCCGTCGTAGCCGCGCCGCACGCCTGCGCTGTGCGCGCCCCCGCGGCACGCCGTCGTCGCTGGTCACCGCCCCAGGGTCCCACGACCGCAGCGACCGCGACAGAGCCGCGGACCACGTAGCATTTCGCACGTGACGAGTCCTACCCACGCCCGCCCCGTCCGACGCCGTGGCGTCGGCAGCGCCGTCGTGGGCGGCGTCGGCGAGATCCTCATCACCCTCGGGGTGGTGCTCGGGCTGTTCGTCGTGTGGCAGCTGTGGTGGACGTCGGTCGAGGCCACCGCCCAGGCGCAGGAGGTCATGCAGGAGTTCGAAGCGACCCTGCCGCCCGCCAACCCCGAGCCGGCCGAGCTGCGCACGGACGCCCCGCCCGTGCCCGACGCCGTCGGCTACGGCGAGACGATCGGCACGCTCATCGTGCCCGCCTGGTACGGCCTGACGAACAACGCGATGCCGATCGCGGAGGGCACCGGCATGGACGTGCTCGACCGGGCGATGGCGGGGCACTACGAGACGTCGCAGCAGGTGGGCGACGTCGGGAACTTCGCGCTCGCCGGGCACCGCCGCACGCACGGCAACTCGTTCCGGCACGTCGACAAGCTGGAGAAGGGCGACCAGATCATCGTCGAGACGGCGAAGACCTGGTACGTCTACGAGGTCACCGACCACGAGATCGTCACGCCGGACCAGGTGGACGTGGTGGCGCCGGTCCCCCACCATCCGGACGAGAAGCCCACCGAGCGGCTGCTGACCCTCACCACCTGTCACTCGCTCACCCTGGGCGAGTACGGCAACGACCACCGCTGGATCACGTACGCGACCTTCGTCGGGTGGATGGACCGCGCCGACGGCACCCCCGAGCAGGTCCGCTGAGGCTGGAGACGACATGTACGCGTGGATCTTCCGCCACCTGCCGGGCAACGTGTTCTGGCGCGTCCTGCAGTCGCTGGTGCTGGTCGCCGCCGTGGTGGCGGTCCTCTTCCTGTGGGTCTTCCCCGCGATCGCCCCGTACCTCACGCTGCTGGAGGGCGACCCCGCGGTCGGCTGACGCTCAGCTGCTCGCGCGCACCACGAGCTCCGGGTCGAACAGCACCTCCTCGGGCGCCGACGTCGGGTCGTCGATCTCCCGCAGCAGGATCTCCGCGGCGGTGGTCCCGATGGCCTCGGCCGGCTGGCGCACCGTCGTCAGCGGGACGGCGCCGGTGGTCGCGAACGGGATGTCGTCATAGCCGACGAGGGCGACGTCGTCGGGCACCCGCACCCCGCCGTCCAGCAGGGCGCGCACGAGGCCGAGGGCGTGCATGTCGTTGCCGGCCAGGACGGCGTCCGGCCGCTCGCCGGGGGCCGCCGCGGCGATGCGGCGGCCCACCTCGGCACCCTCGGCCATGCCCAGGTCGTCCGAGTGCACGACCTCCAGCGTCGCCCCCGCGGTGGCGTCCACGACCTCCTGCATCCCGGCGAGCCGCCGGCGGACCTGCTGCACCCGGGCTCGGCCGGTCGCCGCGAGCAGCCGGCGGCGGCCGCCGTCCACGAGGTGCTGCGCGGCGAGCCGCCCGCCCTCCCGGTGCCGCAGCGAGACGGTCGACAGCCGCCCGGCCGGGTCCTGCTGGTCGACCACGACGACCGGGCTGCCGCGGTCCTTGCGCGCCGTCAGGGCGGCCATCTGCGCGTCGTGCGGGGCCACCACCATGCCGTCGAACCGCAGCTGCTCGAACAGGGCGACGAGGCGCTCCTGCTGCTCGGGCGACTCGTGGGTGCTGCCCGTGACGAGGGTGAGGTCCGCGCCCGCGACCACGCGCTCGACGGCGGTCACGACGTCCGCGAAGAACGGGTTGGACGCGTTGATCACCGACACGCCGACGATGCCGGAGCGCTGCCAGCGCAGCTGCCGGGCGGACAGGCTCGGCACGAACCCGAGCTGCTCCACCGCGGCCCGGATGCGCGCCGTCGTCGCGGGCGCCACCTTCTCCGGGCGGTTGAGGTAGTTGGAGACGGTCGCCGCGGACACGCCGACGTGCCGCGCGACGTCGTGGATGGTCACCATCGGCCCGCCCCCGCCAGGACGGGGCGGTGCAGGATGGGCGGATGGACACGCGACCCGCTCCCCGCGCTCCGCTGCGCTTCGGGGTCAAGCTCACGCAGGACGCCCCGGTCGGCACCTTCCGCCAGGTGTGGCAGGTCGCCGACGAGGCCGGGTTCGACCACGTGTGGGTGATGGATCATCTCGCCTCCCTGGGCGCGGACGACGACCGTCCGATCTTCGACGCGTGGGCCATGCAGGCGGCGATGGCCGTGGCCACCTCGCGGGTGCGGATCGGCTGCATGGTGTCGGGCAACTCCTACCGGCACCCGGTGATGCTGGCCAAGCTGGCCACGACCGTCGACCACCTGTCGGGCGGCCGGCTGGAGCTCGGGATCGGCGCCGGTTGGAACGAGCACGAGCACACGATGTACGGGCTCGACCTCGGCACCGTGCGCGAGCGCATGGACCGCCTCGAGGAGTCGCTGCAGATCCTCACGTCGCTCTGGACGCGACCGCGCACCACGTTCGACGGCGCGCACTACCGGCTCGCCGACGCGGTCGCCGAGCCGAAGCCCGTGCAGCGCCCGCACCCGCCGATCTGGGTGGGCGGGTCCGGGCCGAAGCGCACCCTGCGGCTGGTGGCGCGGTACGCCGACGCGTGGAACGACACGTCCAGCTCGCCGGAGCAGGTGGCGGCGCTGGGCGAGGTGCTCGACCGGCACTGCGCCGACGTCGGGCGCGACCCGGCCGAGATCCGGCGCACCGTGCAGCTGCGGCTGCGCGAGCACCCGCTCGCCGAGCTCCCCGGGCTCGTGGAGCGGTATGCCGCGGCGGGCGTGACGGAGTTCGTGGTCGTGCTGTCCTCGGGCGAGGCCGCGCTGCGCGAGCTCGACGGCGTGGTCGCGGCGCTGCCCGCGCTGCGTGCCGCCGCCTGAGCCGGCCGGCACTCCGCTCCCCCGCACTAGGCCGCCCCGGCCTGCGCGGCGTGCAGCGCGGCGTACCGGGCGCCGCGCCGCAGGAGCTCGTCGTGGCTGCCGACCTCGACGACGCGGCCGTGCTCGAGCACGACGATGCGGTCCGCCGCCCGCACCGTGGAGAGCCGGTGGGCCACGACGAGCGTCGTGCGGTCGCGCATGAGGCGGTCGAGGGCGTCACGCACGACGGCCTCCGCCTCGGGGTCGAGCGCGCTGGTGGCCTCGTCGAGGAAGAGCACGCGCGGGTCGCGCACCAGCGCCCGCGCGATGGCGAGGCGCTGCCGCTGGCCGCCGGACAGCCGGGCACCGCGCTGCCCGACCACCGTGTCCCACCCGTCCGGGAGCGCGTCGACGAACTCGAGCGCGTTGGCGTCGCGCAGGGCCGCGCGGACCCGGTCGTCGGTCGCGGCAGGGTCCTCGCCGGTGGTGTCCAGCCCGTACGCGACGTTCTCCCGGATCGTGCCCTCGAAGAGCACCGACTCCTGCGGCACGACCGACACCCAGCGCCGCACGCTGCGCAGGTCGAGCTCGGCCATGTCCGCGCCGTCGAGCAGGAGGCGGCCCGCGGTGGGCCGCACGAACCCGAGGACGAGGTTGAGGAGCGTCGACTTGCCGGAGCCGGACGGCCCGACGAAGGCGACGGTCTCCCCCTCGCGGACCTCGAGGTCGACGTCGTGCAGCGCGTCCTGCGTCGCGTCCGCGTACCGGTGGGACACGTGCTCCAGGCGCAGGTGCCCGCGCACCTCGTCGACGCGCCGCCGCCCCTCGTTGCGCTCCAGGTCGGGCTCGGTGAGCACCTCCGCGATCGAGCGCACGGACTCCACGCCGCGCGCGGTCACGGGCACGAGGTTGAGCACCTGGGTGAGGCCCTGGGTGAGGAGCCCGAAGTACGTCGACAGCAGCACGACCTCGCCGGGCGTGACGGGGATGAGCCCGGTGAGGGAGACGACGGCGGCGAGCACCAGGCAGCAGACGCCGAGCAGCTGCATGGCGACCCACGAGACGGACGCGAGCCGCCCGTTGAGCAGGTCCAGCCGCAGGGCGGCGCGCCGCACCTCGTCGGCGCCGTCGGCGACGCGGGACACGGCCGTGCGCTCCAGGCCGTGGGCACGCGTCACGGGGATGAGGGACGCCATCTCCCCCACCTGCGCCGAGAAGCCCTCGATCTCGCGGCGGAACTCCGCGTTGCGCGCCTGCGAGCGCCGCGACATCGTGCGCCGGATCACCAGCGCCGTCGGGATGGCGAGCGCGTACACGGGCAGGAACTCGGGCACCTTGAGCGCCGTCATGGTGATCGCGCCGACCATCACCATCGCCGCCGACAGGAGGGGGTGGGTGACCTGCTGGAGCATCAGCTCGACGTTCTCGACGTCGCGCACCACCTTGCTCTGCACGACGGCGGAGCTGGCCCGCGAGTAGTACCCGATGGACAGCTCCTGCAGCCGCTCGACGAGCGCGTTGCGCAGGGCCGCGCCCGTGTCGCGCACGACGGTCATGAAGTTCCGCGTGTACACGATGTGGTTCGGGTAGTTCTGCGCCAGGAGCGCGACGGCCACGGCGAACCAGATCAGCACGCTCGTCACCGGTCCGCCGTCGGCGACGACGTCGATCACCGCCCCCGTGATGACCGGCAGGAACCACAGGGGCGTCTCCTTCACCGCGAAGGCGAGGAGCGCGACCGTCATGCGGCGTGGCCGCGTGGCCAGCAGGCGCAGCAGGGAGCGCACCGGCCGTCGGCCGTCGAGGAGGGGCTGGTCGGACGTGCTGGCAAGGGCTTTCCGGCGCACGAATCGATTCTAGTCAGGACTTCGCCCCGGGCGCGGGTGCGGTCCTCACCACAGTCGGGCCGAGACGGTCGGTGGGCGCCCCGAGCGCGACTAACCTGATGCCGTGGCTACCTTCTCGAGCGTGACGCGCCAGCACATCCTCCGGGCGATCGAGGAGCACGACGACCGCGGCCCCGACGCCTTCGTCGGCGTCTACGGGTTCACGCCGACGCCCGGCCACACGTTCGTCCACGACGAGCGCACCTACGACTCCAAGGCCGTGCTCGGCGTCGCGCACAAGTACGCCACGGGCGTCCCGGCGCGCGCCGAGGACCTCGTCGACGCCAAGTGCGACGACGCCGGCATCCTGCGCAAGCACGGGTTCGCCGCCACCGCGCCGGCGTCGGCCGCACCGGCGCCCGCACGCAAGACGGCCGCCCCGCGCCGCAAGGCCGCGAGCGCCCCCGCCCGCAAGCCCGCCGCCCCGGAGCCCGAGCTCGCGATCTGCCCCACCTGCTTCACCGCGCTGCCCGCCACCGGCATCTGCGACGAGTGCGGCTGAGCGCCCGCGACCGCTGACCCGCCGCGCCCCGCTCAGCCGGCCTGATGGCGCACGCGCGCCGCCTGCGTCGTCAGGTGGGTGCGCTCGGCGGTGCTCGTGGCCGCGTCGGCCGCCAGCGCGTAGTGCCGCGCCGCCGCGTCGAGGTCCCCCGCCCGCTCGTGCAGGTAGGCGGCCGCAGCGTCGCGGCGCGGGACGTCGGGCGGCAGCGCCTCCACCAGGCGCAGACCGGCGAGCGGCCCGTCGACGTGCCCGACGGCGACGGCGCGGTTGAGCGCCACCACCGGGTTGCGGGGCTCCAGCCGGAGCAGCTCGTCGTACCACTCGAGGACCTGCGGCCAGTCCGTCTCCTCCGCCGTCGCGGCGTCGTCGTGGAGGGCGGCGATCGCGGCCTGCGCCTGGTACGGCCCGAGCCGGTCGCGGGCGAGGGCGCCCTGCAGCAGCGCGACGCCCTCCGCGATCGCCGCGGTGTCCCAGCGGGAGCGGTCCTGCAGGTCGAGCGGCACCAGCTCGCCCGTCGCGGTGGTGCGGGCGTCCCGGCGGGCGTGGTGCAGCAGGAGCAGGGCCAGCAGCCCGGCCGCCTCGGCGTCGTCGGGGACGGCGGCGACGAGCTGCCGCGTCAACCGGATCGCCTCGGCCGCGAGGTCGACGCCGTCCGCCCGTCCCGTGGGTCCGCCCGTGAAACCCTCGTTGAAGATCAGGTAGAGCACGCGCAGCACGGCGCGCACGTCCCCGGGCTCGTCGAACCGCTCCCCCGCCACCGTCTTCTTCGCGCGTGAGATGCGCTGTGCCATGGTCGCCTCCGGCACGAGGAACGCGCGGGCGACCTGCGCCGTCGTCAGCCCGCCGACCGCCCGCAGGGTGAGGGCCACCGCGGACGCCGGAGACAGTGCCGGGTGGCAGCAGCGGCTGAGCAGCAGCAGGGTGTCGTCGGCCTGCTCCGTCGGGCCCGGCGGGGGCTCGAGCGTCACGCGGATCTCGCGCTGCGCGCGGGACGACGACGACCGGCGCGCGTCGACGAACTTGCGCCACGCGACCGTGACCAGCCACCCCTTGGGGTCCGACGGCGCGCCGCCCGGGGCGTCCCAGCGGCGCACCGCCTCCAGGAGCGCCTCCTGGACGGCGTCCTCCGCCGTCGCGAAGTCGGCACCCCGGCGGACGAGGACGCCGAGGACCTGGGGGCCCAGGTCTCTCAGCGTCCCGTCCCACGACCGGGCCCGGCGTGGGGGCTCGCTCACCCCGTGACCTCGGCGTCGTCGGTGAGGAACGGGCGCACCTCGATCCACTCGTGCAGCGGGCGCCCGCCCGGGCCGGGCGCGGACGACAGGAATGCCGCCGCCTCGTAGGCCCGCTCCGGGGACTCCACGTCGATCGCCATCCACCCGGCGATGAGGTCCTTGGTCTCGGCGAACGGCCCGTCCGTCACCGGGGGGAGGCCCGCGCCGCCGTACCGGACGAACTCGCCCCGCGGCGAGAGCGCCTGCGCGTCCACGAACTCGCCGCGTTCCTTGAGGTCGTCGATCACCCTGCCCATGAACTCCATGTGCGCGGCGACCTCGTCGGGCGTCCACCGGTCCATCGGCACGTCGGTGCCGGGCACCGGCTCCGGGTTGCCGCGGTAGTGCTTCAGCAGCAGGTACTTGGCCATGGTTCCATCCTGTCGTCGCGGGCGGTGCGTGTCACCGCCGACGCTCCTGGGACGGAGCAGCACGCCGGTTCTCGACATCCGCCCGGTCCGCCTACCGCAGCGACGACCGCGGGGTCGGCGCCAGACGCAGGCGCTGCACGGGGCGCGCCGACGCCGCGGCGAGCGGCGTCAGCACCTCCTCGCGCCAGCGCGCGGAGGACTCGAGCCGCGCCAGCCGCTCGGCGCCCCCGTCCGCGTCGTGGCGGACCAGCGACACGAGCACCTCCTCGCCGGCGCGCACCGGCAGTGCGGGGAACGTGTTGGCGGCGTGCTCGGTGCGCAGGGACGCCACCGGCTCGACGCCGACGCCCGCGAGCAGGGGGCGCGCCACCCGCTCCAGGTGCTCCGCGGGTGCGTCGTCGAGGGGGCCGTCGAGGGACCAGACGGTCGCCACGACGGTCGAGCGCACCGGGGCGGGCTCCCCCGGGGCCCGCCGCGGCGGCGGGACGGGGAACCCGCCCGACGGGGACGTCGGGCGCAGCAGGAGGACGTCGTCGGAGTCGACCATGGTGGCGTTCGCCCGGTCGCGGTGCGCCCGCCACACCGGCCCGTCGTAGAACTCGGCGAGGGCCCGCGCGCGGGACGTCATGTCGTCGAAGCCGCGGAGCCACACGAACCGGTCGGGGTGGTCGAGGTCGCGGAACTGCCCCAGGAGCGTCATCCCCGCCGCCTCCTGCGGCTCGAGGAGTTCGCGCTCGAACAGGTCCACGAGGTCGTCCCGGCGGCCGGGGTGCAGGGTGTACTGCCGGAGCTCGACGACGGGGCAACGGACGGGCCGGCTCACGAGGGTCACCGGTCACGCTCCTCATCGGTCGCAGCGGTGGCGACCGGCGACGGCGGCACGGTCGGCCGCTCCGCAGTCTCCCCGCCGCCGCGCGGCGGGGTCAAGGGACCGGCGCCCGTCGTCGCCCGCGCGGGTCAGCGGCCGAACAGGCGGGCCAGGAAGCCGCCGCCCGCGGGACGGTCGCCCGAGGCCGGCTCGTCGTCGTGGCCGGGGCACCACTGCCCGGCGGGGACGGAACGGCGCACGTCGTCGACGTGCTGGCCGCAGCCGTTCCAGGTCGTCCTGCCGCAGGTCTTGCAGGTGACGGGGTAACACACGGTGGGGTTCTCCTTCGGTGGTTCGGGGCGGTGTCTATTCCGGCCTCGGCCGGGCTCGGCCGGGCGCGGCCGGGGCGCGGGCCGCTCAGGCCAGCGTGAGGAAGAGCTTCTCCAGCTCCTCGGTGGTGAGGCCGTCCTCGCCGGAACCCGCGTCCGGGTCGGCGAGGCACTCCTTCATCGCGGTCGAGATGACGGCGAAGCCCGCGCGGTCCAGCGCCGCGGAGACGGCGGAGAGCTGGGTGACGACGTCGCGGCAGGACCGGCCGTCCTCGACGGCGTCGATCACGGCGTTGAGCTGGCCACGGGCGCGCCGCAGGCGGTTGAGGATGCGGCGCTGGGCGTCGCTGTCGGTGGTGAGCATCGGGCCCTCCCGGGCGTTCGGTGTGGTCGGTGTCGTCGGTGTGGTCGGTACCGGTCAGGCGAGGGCGGGCTCGGGCACCACGAGCAGGTCGTGGGCGCGGTCGCCGAGGACGGCGCGCAGGGTGAGGGTCCCGCCGGACAGCGAGGCGGAGTCGAAGCCCGCCTGCGCGAGGACCCGGTGGGCGATCGCCGACCGCACGCCCGACGCGCACAGCACGCGCACCGGCCGTCCCGCGGCCGCGGCGCGCACCTCGTCGAGGCGGTCGCGCAGCTCGGTGTGCGGGATGAGCAGGGCGCCGGGCAGGTGCCCGGTCGCGACCTCCTGCGGGGTGCGGACGTCGAGCACCAGGGAGTGCGCCAGGACGGCGTCCACGTCCTGCGCGTACCAGAGCCGCAGGGTGCCGTCGAGCACGTTGGAGCCGACCATCCCGGCGAGGTTGACCGCGTCCTTCGCCTGGCCGTACGGCGGGGCGTACGCGAGGTCGAGGTCGACGAGGTCGCCCACGGCCATGCCGGCACGCAGGGCCGTGGCCAGCACGTCGATGCGCTTGTCGACGCCGTCGCGCCCCACCGCCTGGGCGCCGAGCAGCAGCCCGTCGCCCGGGCGCACGTGGAGCACGAGGTGCACCTGGCTGGCGCCGGGGAAGTACCCGGCGTGCTGGTTCGGGTGCAGGTGCAGCGTGCGGTAGGCGAGCCCGGCGGCATCCAGCGCGGCGCGGTTCGCGCCCGTCGTCGCCGCGGTCAGCTCGCCGACCCGCACGATCGCCGTGCCCAGCGGCGCCGGCAGGGGCCGGGCCGTGCCCGGCCGGACGACGTCGTCGGCGACCAGGCGACCCGCGCGGTTGGCGGGTCCGGCCAGGGCCACGGGGCGCCGGAGGCCCGTGACGGCGTCGGCCTGCACGACCGCGTCGCCGACCGCCCACACGCCCGGGGCGGAGGTGCGGCCGTGCTCGTCGACGACGATCGCACCGCGCTCGCACTCCAGCCCGGCGGCCTCGAACGTCTCCGTGTCCGGTCGCACGCCGACCGACAGCACGACGACGTCGGCCGGCACCCGGGTGCCGTCGCCCAGCACGACGACGTCCTCGTCGGGCCCGGCCTCGACGGCCTCGGCCGCGACCCCGGCCCGCACGACCACGCCGAGCCGACGCAGCTCCTGGGTGACCGGGTGGGCGACCTCGTCCTCCAGCGGCGGCAGCACGTGCGGTCCGAGCTCGACGAGGGTGACCTCGAGGCCGGCGGACGCGAGCGCCTCGGCGGCCTCGACCCCGATGAACCCGGCGCCGAGCACGACGGCCCGGCGCGCGCCGGCCTGCACACGCTCCCGCAGCGTGCGGGCATCGTCGACGGTGCGCAGCGTGCGCACCCGCGCGGAACCGAGCCCGTCGATCGGCGGGCGCACGGCGCGCGCGCCGGGCGCCAGCACGAGGGCGTCGTACGGCAGCTCGACGACGCCGGCGGCGGTGGTCGCGGTGACGACGCGCCCGTCGGTGTCCAGCGCGGTGACGTCGTGGCCGGTGCGGACGTCGAGGGCGAGGGCGGCCCGCAGGGACTGCGGCGTCTGCACGAGGAGCCGGTCGGCGTCGGGGATCTCGCCGCCCACGTGGTACGGGAGGCCGCAGTTCGCGAACGAGACGTGCGCGCCGCGCTCGAGCACCACGATCTCGGCGGTCTCGTCGAGACGTCGGGCTCGGGCGGCGAAGCTCATGCCGCCGGCCACTCCCCCGACGACGACGATCCGCCGGCGCGCGGGCGAGGCGGCGGCTTCGGGTGCGGTGCTGCTGTCGATCATGCGGACTACGATACCCCGGGGGGTATCGCTCGTCCCAATCGGCTGGTCAGCGGCGCGCACCCCGTGCCGCGCTCAGTCGTCGTCCGCGCCGTCGCGCTCGGCGTCCTGCGCGGACAACGGCGTCGCCACGTCCTCCAGGGAGCGTCGCTCGGCGCCGACGCCGAGGAACATCGCCACCACCCCGCCGGCGATCATCAGCGCGGCCCCGACGTAGTACCCCACGGCGATGCCGGAGATGTCCTGCGCCTCGCTCGCCGACTCGATCAGGCGGCCGAACAGCAGCGGCCCGGTGATGCCGCCGACGGCGGTGCCGACCGCGTAGAAGAACGCGATGCACAGCGCGCGCGTCTCCATCGGGAACACCTCGCTCGCGGTGAGGTACGCGGAGCTCGCCCCCGCCGACGCGACGAAGAAGATCGCCATCCCGAAGAGGGTCAGCGTCCACGCCGTCAGGCCGCCGAGCATCAGGCCCGCGACGGCCAGCAGCACGCCGGACACGAGGTACGTCCCGGAGATCATCCGCACCCGCCCCACCTTGTCGAACAGGGGCCCGAGCGCGACCGCGCCGAGGAAGTTGCTCACCGCGAAGAGCGCGATGTAGGTGCCGGTCTGCCCCACCCCGAGGAAGGTCTGGAGGGTGTCGCCGAACGTGAAGAAGAACGCGTTGTACAGGAACGCCTGCCCCACGAACAGCGCGAGGCACAGGATCGTGCGCCGCGGGTACTCGGAGAACACGGTCCGCGCGACCCGCGCCAGGCTCACCGTGTGCCGCTGCTTCACCGTGAGGGAGCCCTCCGGCTCCGGCAGGTCCACGCCGTCCTGCTCGGCGACGCGCCGCTCGATGCCGGTGACGATCCGCTCGCTATCCTGCTCGCGCCCGTGGATGAACAGCCAGCGGGGGCTCTCCGGCACGTTGCGCCGGACGAACAGGACGCACAGCCCGAGCACGGCCCCCAGCGCGAAGCACAGCCGCCACCCCAGCCAGGCCGGGATCAGCTCGGGGTTCAGCAGCGGGATGGTCAGCAGCGCACCGCCCGCGGCGCCGAGCCAGTACGACCCGTTGATGGCGATGTCGATCCGACCGCGGTACTTCGCGGGGATCAGCTCGTCGATCGCGGAGTTCACCGCCGCGTACTCGCCGCCGATGCCCAGCCCCGTGACGAACCGCATCGCGAAGTAGTACAGCGGGTTCATCGAGAACGCCGTGAGCACGGTGCCGGTCAGGTACACGAGCAGCGTGAGGATGAACAGCCGCTTGCGGCCGAACCTGTCGGTGAGCTGGCCGAACACCAGGGCCCCGAGGCACGAGCCCGTCACGTACACGGCGCCGGCCAGCCCGATGTCCGCGCTCGTGAGGCCGAGCCCGGTGTCCCCCTTGAGGGCGTCGGACAGGTTGCCGACGATCGTCACCTCGAGGCCGTCGAGGATCCAGACCGTCCCCAGGCCGACGACGATCATCCAGTGCCAGCGCGCCCACGGGAGCCGGTCGAGCCGGGCGGGGATGTCGGTGGTGATGGTCCGCAGCGTCGTCGCGCCGCCCTGGGTCGAAGGCATGCTCCGTGGTACGCCGCCCCCGAGATGCACGCACGGCGACGACTTGTACGTTCGTTCACATGGTTGCTCACCCGAACGGACCACGAGACCCGCGCGTCCGGCACCGCCGGGCGCTCCGCACCGCGAGCGCCGCGGCCCTGGCCGCACCGCTCGCCCTGACCGCCGCGGCGGCCGACGGGACGGAGGGCCGCACGGCCTCCGGCCTCGCTCCCCCGGCCTCCGCCCTCGTCACCGACGACCCCCCGGGCCCGACGGGCGGCATCGACGGCGACGCGGTGCAGTACCGGCTCCAGCACGAGGTGTCGGACGACGCACGGACCGCCTCCCCGCAGACCGACGACGCGACCCGGGTGCAGGAGGAGGACGCCGGCGGCACCGTCCGGGACCGCGGGGCGTCCGCCCAGCGCCTTCCCGGGAGCCCCGACGCGCGGGCCGCCGCCGGCTGGGAGGTGCGGGTGGACGGCGGGCTCGGCACCGCGGCGATCGAGCCCGAGGAGGTCGCGCCGAACCCGGAGGACGACGGCTCCCTCTCCCTGGCCCGCGACCTCGGGCTCGGCGCCGAGCGCCGCGGGATCACGACCGACGGCGTGGTCGGGGACGGGCCGCACGGCTCGGAAGGCTCCGCGACCGGCGACTTCGACTTCTACCGCGTGGACGCGGCGCGCGGCGAGACCCTCACCGTCGACCTCGCCCCGGAGGGCGCGCTCGCGCCGAACGCGCTCCTGTACGACGCCGACGGGGAGCTGCTGGTCGGCGCGCAGGACATGACCGGCGACGGGGCCGTGCACCTGGCGCAGCGCCTCGAGACCGGCGGCACGTACTACGTCGCCGTCGGCGCGTACCTCCCGGGCGACCCCACCGACCCCGCGTCCGGGCCGGGCGTCGTCTCCGAGGGGCCGTACTCGATCGACGTCACGCTGCACGCGCGCGGGGCGGCGGACACCGACGTGTACGCCGTGCCGTTGCGCCGGGGCGACGTCGTCGGCGCGTCCGTCTCGGGCGGCGCCCGCCAGGTCGCGATCCACGAGCTCGACGGCGACCTCGTGCAGTCCTCGGCGAGCGACCCCGGGCCGATCTACCCGGACGGCTCGCCGCTGCCCCGGGGCGGGAACGCCACCGCCAACCACGTCGTCGACCGGACGGGGCTCCACCTCGTCGCGGTGTCCGACGGCGCCGGCGACTACGAGCTCACCGTGGGCGCCCACCGGGCGCCGTCGGCCCGCGGCGCGCAGGAGCAGACGGTGCTGCTCGACTTCAGCGGGCCGTCGTTCGACAACCGCGTGTTCGGGGCCGCGGTCACCGATCCCGGGGTGCGCGACGTCAGCCCGATGCGCGACTTCCTGCCCCGCTGGGGCCTCACCCCGGCGGACGAGCGCGCGGTGGTGGACGCCACGACCGCGCTCGTGCGCCAGACGCTGCGCGACGAGATCCCCGGGTCGCGGGTGCGGGTGACCAACGACCGGGAGGACCCGGACCTGTGGGGCGCGCCAGGGGTGAGCCGCGTGATCGTCGGCGGCACCGTCGCCGAGGCGGGCATCATGCCGGCGTTCGGGCTCTCCGAGTCCATCGACCCCGGGAACTTCGCGCGCGAGGAGACGGCGATCGTCATGCCGGAGCTCATGAGCGGCGACCATGCCGCGTCGCTCGACCGGTTCCTCACCGCGGACAGCGACCGCGTGCAGGCCGTCTCGCAGGCGCTCGGCTACACCGCCGCCCACGAGATCGGGCACTTCGTCGGCAACTTCCACACCGACGACCACGACGTCGGCACCAGCGTCATGAACACCGGCAACCTGCTGCACATGTTCGCGGTCGGGCCCGACGGCGTCGCGGGCACCGCCGACGACGACCACGTCGCGATGCGCACCGCCCGGTACGACCGCCTGCAGGGCATCTCGGGCGTCGAGGACACCGTGAGCCGGACGGCCGTCGCCCTGCGCTGACGGACGGGCCCGCGGCGGGGCGTCGCCGGCCGGTGGTGGGGCCGTGGTGGGGCAGGTGGTGGGGCAGGTGGTGGGGCAGGTGGTGAGGCTGGTCGTCACGGTCGGCGACGCGCCAGCCCGGACAGCTCGATGCGGTTGCGCGCGCCCGTCTTCGCCAGCAGGTGCGAGACGTGGGTGCTGACGGTCTTCTCGCTGATCGTGAGCGCGTCGGCGATCTCGGCGTAGGTCCGGCCCGCGGCCACGAGGGCGAGGACCTCGCGCTCGCGCGCGGTGAGCCCGGCGACGGGGCCGGCCGGCACGTCGACCTCGCCGGCCGCGGCGGGCTCGTCGAGCGGCACGCGGGCCCGCACGGCGAGATCGCGCAGCGCGTCGGAGACAGGGACCGCGTCGAGCGCCTCCGCCGCTGCCAGACCGCGGCGCAGCAGGCGGACCCCAGGGGCCCGGGAGCCCGCGGCGAGAAAGGCCTCCGCGCCGCGCCGGCACGCGTACGCCTCCTCCCAGGCGAGCTCGCCCGCCGCCGACGTCTCGGCCGCCACGGCCCAGAGCGCGCCGTCGTCGGCCCCTCGGACGCGCGCCGCCTCGGCGGCGACGAGCGCCTCGAGCGCGGTGACCTGCGCCTCCCCCAGGGGCGTCGACGGCCCGACGTCGCGGACGACGCGCGGGAAGCGTGCCTCGAAGGCCTCGGCCCGGCGGGCGACGGCGTCGTGCGAGCCGGGCCTTGCGGTCCGCGCCGCGTCCGCCAGGTCGGCGAGAGCGCGCAGGGCGAGCGGCACGAGCCACTCGGACATGGTGGGCACCGGGCCCTCGCGCGTCAGGCCCCGCAGCGCCGCGTCGTACGCCCCCTCCGGGTCGCCGCCGGAGAGGTGGACCTCCGCGCGGACCGTGTCGAACTGGAACGCGACGAAGTCCCCGAGGTCGGCGAAGCGCTCGTCGGCCCGCGCGAGGTGCGCGACGGCCTCCTCCGGGCGGCCCTGCAGGGCCGCCAGCCGGGCGGCGACGACGCGCGCCTTGACGTCGGCAAGAGGGCCCGGGTCCGCCGACAGCGTGTCCCGGAGCCGGTCGACCGCCTGCCGCCAGTCCCCGACGGCCAGCCAGCTGTCCGCCTCGTCGGCCGACATCACCGCGGCATACGTGTGCGGCCCCCCGAGCGCGACCATCCGCTCGCGGTACCGGCGCAGGCCTTCGGCGTACGTCCTCGAGGTCCCCACCTCGACCGCGTTGAGCCGCCACAGGACGGCGTGGACGTACGCCCACCAGTTCCGCACCCGGGCCGCGACCTCGATCGCCTCACCCCCGTACGCGATGCCGGCCGCGGCGTCCGCGGCGAACACCGCGAGCATCGCCTGCGCCGCGAGCGCGTAGGTGAGCGCCTCGTCGTCGCCGGCCGCACGGGCGATCTCGACCGCCCTCGGCGCGAGCGGTTCCAGCCCCTCGACGCCGTGCCAGGTGCCGGAGTGCACGAGCTCGGAGAGGGCGAGCGCGTGGGCGCCGCTGCGCGGCTGCGCCTCCGACAGCCGCACCGCCTCGCGCACCACCGCGACGTTCATGAAGTCCCGGCCGGTCGAGTACTCGAGGTGCACGCGGCGCACGAGCAGCCGCGCGACGGACAAGGGCTCGGCGACCGGGTCGACCGCGCCCAGCAGCGCGTCGACCGCCGCGAGCTCGGCGTCGAACAGCCCGGCGTCCTTCGCGGCCGTCCGGGACCGCTCGAGCAGGTCGCGCCGCGACTCCGCCGGCGACTCCTGCTGGGGGTGCAGGTCGAGGGCGCGCGCCAGCAGCCGCTGCTGCTCGGCGGCCCCGCCCCCGGCGCCCGCGACGTCCGCCGCCCGCAGGGCCGCCGCGTAGGCGCCCGCCGCGTCCCCGGCCCGGTAGGCGTGATCGGCGAGGGAGACGACGTCGCGCACGTCGCCGCCGGCCCGGTGGCCCCCGGCGACCGCCTCGGCCGCGAGCGCCGCGCACCGCCCGTGCAGCAGGTGCCTGCGGGAGTCGTCCAACGACCGCTCGAGGACCTCCGCGCTCAGCGGGTGCCGGAACCACGCCGCCCCGTGGGCCCCTGACGCCAGGAGTCCTGCGGAGACGCCCTCGGCCAGCCCGGCACGCACCGCGTCGACGGGGACGCCGCACACCCGGGCGAGCGCGTCCGGTTGGGCCGGCGCCCCCACCACGGCCAGCCCCTCGGCCACGGCCCGCTCGCCCGGCCCGAGGCGGTACCAGGCCGCCACCACCGCGTCGCGCAGGTCCTCGGAGTACGCGTCCGGCAGGTGCCGGGCGTCCGGTGCCAGCCCGTCGGCGAGCAACCTGGTGAAATACGGGTTGCCGTGGCTGCGGGCGTACACGTCCTCGACGAGCGACTCGTGCGGAGGGGCGCCGAGCAGCGCCGCGAGCTGCGTCGCGGTGGCGACCCGGTCCAGCAGCCCCAGCCGCAGCTCCGTGCAGCCCGGCATCCGGCGCACGTCTGCGAGCCACCGCCGCACGCGCTGCCCGTGCGGGTCCTCGCCGCTGCGCACCGTGGCGACGATCCGCCACGCCGCGCGGCGCGGCGCCCCGACGAGGTACAGGAGGACGTCCAGGGTGCTGCTGTCCGCCCACTGCAGGTCGTCCACGAAGAGCACCACGGGCCCGCCGTTGTCCAGCCCGTCGAGCCACGCGTCGAGGCGCACCGGCGCGGCCGCGTCGTCGAGGTCGGGCGGCGGGGGCGCGTCCACGCCCGCGGCGGCGCCGTCGCCGAGCGCCGTCCGCAGCGGCAGGTACGGGATCGAGATCGCGTCCAGGGGCAGACAGGGCGCGTGGAGCGTGACGAGCGGGTGAGATCGCGCGGCGGCACGGATCGCGGCCTCCACGAGCACCGTCTTGCCGACGCCGGCGTCGCCCTCGACGAGGACGGCCCGCGGAGCATCGTCCGCCGTCGTGACCAGCAGGGACGACAGGCGGGAGAGCTCCGGCTCACGCCCGACGATCGTCGTCGTCGACGGTCCGGCGGTCCCGGCCATGCCTCCAGGATGGCACCGCCGCGCGGGGCTCAGGGGGTGAGGTCGTGATCTCAGGGACCGATCCCGATGCCCCGCGGCGGGCGCGGCCCGGACGATCGCGGCAACGGCACCTTCTGCCGCCACCCCCTGGAGGCCCGTCATGTCCACCCATCGCCTCGCCCCGGCCGTGCCCGCCGGCCTGATCGTCGTCGGCCTGATCGTCGTCGGCCTGATCGTCGTCGGCCTGATCGTCGCCGCCGTGCTCCTGCCCGCACCGGCCGGCGCCGACGAGATCGGCGCCGGACCGACCACCTCGCCCCCCGGCTGCGCCCTGGAGCGCGTCGACGACCAGCTCGTGCGCTGCGACGAGCTCACCGGCGCGGGCGTCCCGGCGCCCGGTTCCGTCCCGGAGTGGAGCCCCGGCTCGCTCCGCTGACACCCCCGGCGACGGCGGCCGCCCCCGGAGGGCGGCCGTCGTCGTGCCCGGCGGGGGCGGGCGGGACCCGGTGTCACGACATCGACACGATCCGCAGCGGCGCGTTGACGCTGCGCACCGGGGCGAATAGCGTGCTGTGGCAGGCACTTTGAATCGTTTTTAGGCATCGCTCGCGACAACGACGTCGGAGGGAGTGGCCCATGGCGAGCCCACCCGAGGGGCCCGTGCTCGAGCTGCGGGACGTGCGCAAGTCGTTCGGACCCGTCGTCGCGCTGCGCTCCGGCGCGCTGAGCGTCGACGCCGGGTCGATCCACGCCCTCGTCGGCGAGAACGGCGCCGGCAAGTCGACCCTGGTGAAGATCCTGTCCGGCCTGTACCGCCGCGACGCGGGCACGTTCCGGCTGCACGGGCACGACGTCGACTTCACCACCACCGCCGAGGCGAGGGCGGCGGGGGTCGCGGTGATCTACCAGGAGCCCACCCTGTTCCCGGACCTCAGCGTCATGGAGAACATCTTCATGGGCCGTCACCCGCTGCGGACCGGACGCCGGGTCGACCGCCGGGCGATGCGCGACGACGCCGCCGCGCTGTTCGCCCGGCTCGGCGTCTCCCTCGACCCCCTGCGCCCCGCGGAGGGCCTGTCGATCGCCGACCAGCAGATCATCGAGATCGCCAAGGCCATCTCCCTCGACGCGAGCGTGCTCGTCATGGACGAGCCCACCGCGGCGCTGTCCGGGCACGAGGTGCGCCGGCTGTTCCAGGTCGCCCGCGGTCTGCGCGACGAGGGCCGGGCCCTGGTGTTCATCTCCCACCGCCTCGACGAGGTCTTCGACCTGTGCGACGCCGTGACCGTGCTGCGCGACGGCGAGTACGTCGCCACCGCGGCGGTCGACGCCACCACGGTCACCGAGGTCGTGACGCACATGGTCGGCCGCACCGTCGACGACCTGTACCCGAAGGTCCCCGCGCCGATCGGCGACGTCCGGCTGGAGGTCCGCGGCCTGCAGCGCGCGGGCGTGTTCCACGACGTGTCGTTCGACGTCCGGGCCGGGGAGATCGTCGCCCTCGCCGGGCTCGTCGGCGCGGGCCGCAGCGAGATCGCCCGGGCGGTGTTCGGCGTGGATCCCTACGACGCCGGCAGCGTCCGGCTCGACGGCCGCCCGGTACCTCCGCGCAGCCCGCGCGCGGCCGTCCGGGCCGGGATGGCCCTGGTCCCGGAGGACCGCCGCCAGCAGGGCCTGGTCACGGACTCGACGGTCGCACGGAACGTCACCGCCGTGATCCGGTCCCGGATCGCCCGGCTCGGGATGCTCACCTCGGGGCGCGAGAGCGACGCCGCCGCGCCCTGGGCGTCGCGGCTGGAGGTCAAGACGAACGCGCTGGACATGCACGGCAGCACGATGAGCGGCGGGAACCAGCAGAAGGTCGTGATCGCCAAGTGGCTCGCGACCACACCGACCCTGCTCATCATCGACGAGCCCACGCGCGGCATCGACGTCGGGACCAAGGCCGAGGTGCACCGCCTGCTCTCGGAGCTCGCCGGGCAGGGCATGGCGATCCTCATGATCTCCTCGGAGCTGCCGGAGGTGCTCGGCATGGCCGACCGCGTGCTCGTCGTCGCGGAGGGCCGCGTCACCGCCGACCTGTCGCGCGACGAGGCCACCCCCGAGGGCGTCATGCACGCCGCCACCGCGACCCTGGAGCACCAGCCGTGACCGAGCAGCTGGTGGAGCCCAGCCGCCTCTCCCCCGCCCGTCGCGCCTGGCGCACGGTGCGCCGCTCCCGCGAGCTCGCCATCGCGCTCGTCCTGCTCGCCGTGATCGCGGCCGCGACCGCCGCGAACGACAGCTTCCTGCTCAGCCCGAACAGCTGGCGCGACCTGCTCCTCACGCCGTCGGTGCTGGTGGTGCTCGCGGTGGGCCAGGCGGTCGTGATCATCACCCGCAACGTCGACCTGTCGGTGGGCTCGATCCTGGCGCTCACCGCCTACCTCAGCGGGAGGCTGTTCATCGCCAACCCGGACCTCCCGGTGCCGGTGGTGTTCCTCGTGGCCATGCTCGCGGGCGCCGCTCTCGGCCTCGTGAACGGACTGCTCGTGGGCCTCGGGCGCGTGCCCGCCCTCGTGATCACCCTCGGCACGCTGTACGTGTACCGGGGCGTCGTCCTCACCTGGGCCGGCAGCGACCGGGTCAACGCGTCCGACCTGCCCGGCACGTTCCTCGCCCTCGGGACGCGGACCGTGCTGACGGTGCCCGTCCTGGCGGTGGTCGCGCTCGTCGTGCTCGCCGCCGTGGGCTACTACCTGCACACGGCCCGCGGCGGCCGCGAGCTGTACGCGATCGGGTCCGAGCCCGAGGCCGCGGTGCTCTACGGCCTGCCCGTCCGCCGCCGGGTGATCGGCGCGTTCGTGCTCTCGGGCGCGCTGGCCGGGCTCGCCGGGATCATGTTCGCGGCCCGTTACGGCACGATCAGCTCCGGGGCGGGCCTCGGCACGGAGCTGCAGGCGGTCGCCGCCGCGGTCATCGGCGGGGTCGCCATCTTCGGCGGCAGCGGCACCGTCTGGGGCGCCGCGCTGGGCGCCGTCCTGCTCGTCACGATCAACCGCGCCCTGCCGATCCTCGGCATCCCCGACTTCTGGCAGCAGGCCGTGGTCGGCGTCCTGATCATCGGCGCGATCGTGCTCGACCGGCTGCTCGCGAACCGCACGGCCCGCCGCCTCGTCCGCGCGAGGGACGCCCGATGACGGCCCCGGGACGCCCCGAGCAGGCCGGGCGCACGTACGCCGCCCACGCCCGACCCTGGTGGCAGCGCGCCCTGCTCACCCGCGAGGCGGGGATCATCGCCCTGCTCGTGGTGGTCGTCGCGCTCTCGCTCCAGTACGTGGACAACTTCCGCAGCCCGCTGACGCTCCCCTACCTCGTGCTGGACACCGCGCCGATCCTGCTCATCGCGCTGCCGATGACGCTCGTGATCATCACCGGCGAGATCGACCTGTCGGTCGCCTCCGTGGTGGGGCTCTCCAGCGTGACCGTCGGCCTCCTGGTCGAGGCGGGCTGGTCGGTGCCGGCCGCCGCCGGTACCGCGCTGCTCGTGGGCGTGGCGTGCGGCGCCCTCAACGGCTTCCTCGTCGCGTTCGTCGGGCTGCCCTCGCTCGCCGTGACGATCGGCACGCTCGCCCTGTACCGCGGCGTCGCCGTGGGGCTGCTGGGCACCAAGGCCGTCACGGACTTCCCCGAGCGCTGGACGGACCTCGCGACCGCCCGGCTCGGGGACACCCAGCTCCCGGTGGTCCTGGTGCCGATCGTCGTGCTGGCCGCCGTCTTCGTCGTCCTGCTGCACGTCACGCCGTTCGGCCGCGGGGTCTACGACATCGGCCTCAGCCCCGACACCGCGCGGTTCAGCGGCGTGGGCGTGGCCCGGACCAAGCTCCTGCTCTTCGTCCTCACCGGCGCGGTCGCCGCCTTCGCGGGGGTGTTCTTCACCCTCCGCTACGGCAGCGCGCGCGGCGACAACGCGACGGGCATGGAGCTGCAGGTGGTCGCGGCCGTCCTGCTCGGCGGCGTGTCGATCTTCGGCGGCCGGGGCGCGCTGCACGGGGTGCTCGCCGGCGTGCTGCTCATCGGCGTCGTCTCGAGCGCCCTGCGGCTGGAGAGCGTCACCGTCAACGTCATCAACATCATCATCGGCGCGCTCCTCGTGCTGTCGGTGATCTCCCCGAGCGTCACCGCCTGGATCGTCCGGCGCCGACGCCCGACCACCCTGCGGCCCGTCGGAAAGGAAGAACGATGAAGCTCACGAACCAGCGGTCGGCCGCCCTCGCGGCCCTCGCGATGACCGCGGCCCTGGCCCTCGCCGGATGCTCCTCCGGGGGCGACGACGGCGGCGGGGGCGGCGGTGAGAGCGGCGGCGGCGGGGGCGGCGACGTGTCGGTCGTCATGCTGCCGAAGAACCTCGGCAACCCCTACTTCGACACCAGCACGAAGGGCGCGAAGGCCGCCACGGACGAGTTCGGCGGCTCCTTCTCGGAGGTCGGGCCCGACACCGCCACGCCCGACGCGCAGGTGCCCTTCATCAACACCGCGGCCCAGCAGGGCACCCAGGCGCTCATCGTGTCGGCCAACGACCCGAAGGCGATCTGCGACGCGCTCGACGAGGCCCGGCAGGCCGGCACGAAGGTCGTGACCTTCGACTCCGACACCGACCCCGCGTGCCGTGACCTGTTCGTCAACCAGGCCTCTGCCGAGGGCATCGCCGAGGTACAGGTCGACATGATCGCCGAGCAGATCGGCGACGCCGGCGAGGTCGCCATCCTCTCCGCCAGCGCGAACGCCACGAACCAGAACGCGTGGATCGAGCTCATGGAGAAGGACCTGGCCGACAACCACCCGGACATCACCCTGGTCGACACCGTCTACGGCAACGACGACGACCAGACCTCGTTCGACAAGACGGCGGCGCTGCTGCAGTCGCACCCGGACCTCAAGGGCATCATCTCGCCCACCACCGTGGGCATCGCCGCGGCGGCCCGGTACGTGTCGACGTCGGACGCGAAGGGCAAGGTCGCCGTCACCGGCCTGGGGACGCCGAACCAGATGCGCGAGTACGTCAAGGACGGCACGGTCACCGAGTTCGCGCTCTGGAACCCGGAGGACCTCGGGTACCTCGCCGCGTTCGCGGCGGACGCCATGGTCGAGGGCACCATCACCGGGGCCGAGGGCGACTCCTTCACCGCCGGCAAGCTCGGCGACTTCACCGTCGACGCCGACGCGACCGTGCTGCTCGGCGACCCCTACCGGTTCAACAAGGACAACATCGACGACTTCGACTTCTGACGGTTCGGGGCCTGTCGGCCACGGCCCGACGGCCGGTCGCCCACGCCGGGTAGGTTGGCGGCGTGGGCGGACCGGGCGGGGCAGACGACGAGGCGCCCCGGCGCGGCTACGCGAAGGGGGCGGCGCGCCGGGCACAGATCCTGGACCAGGTGCTCCGGATGGTCGCGGAGCACGGGGTCGACGCGTCGTCGCTGCGGTCCGTCGCCGACGCGGTCGGCGTCTCGCACGCCACGCTGCGGCACTACTTCCCGTCGCGCGACGACCTGCTCGTCGCCGTCTATCACGAGCACGAGGTCCAGCGGAGCGACGCCGGCGGGCCGCCGTCCTCGGCGGTCGGCGGGATGCGCGAGAGCGCCGTCCTCAACCGCGAGGTGCCCGGCCTCGTCCAGCTCTACACGACCCTCGCCGGCGACGCCGCGGGCGCGGGCCATCCGGTGACGCGCGAGTTCTTCCGCGAGCGCTTCGCCCGCCTGCGGGCCGAGCTGTCCGACCAGGTCCGCGCCGACCAGGAGGCGGGCCGCATCGACCCCGCCGTCGACGCCGGGGACCTCGCCGCGCTGGCGATCGCCGCGTCCGACGGCATCCAGGTGCAGTGGCTGCTCGACCCCGACGCCGTGGACGGCGCGCGCGTGCTCGAGCTGCTCGAGCGGCTGGTGCCGCCCCCGCCGGAGGTCTGACGCGACGAGGGGCCGGGTCCCGCAGGACCCGGCCCCTCGGCGTGACGGCGAGGTCAGAAGGTCGACGCCGCCGGGTCGAAGTCCTCCGCCAGCGGCGGCGGCGCGTCGACCGTGGACGCGACGTCGATCGCCGTCCCGGACTCCGCGGCGTCGCGGATCGCGAGGAGCACGTCGAGCACGTGCAGCGCGACGGCACCGGACGCCCGCTCGGGCCGCCCCTCCCGGATCGCGCGGGCCAGCTCGACGACGCCGGTGCCGCGGCCCCAGGTGGATCCGGTGGCGGGGACGGTCTCGGGCTCGTCCTGCCCGTAGCGCCACAGGGTGGAGTCGCCGTCGAACACGTTCGGGTCGGGCAGCACGATCGTGCCCGTCGTGCCGTTGATCTCGACGAACCCGGCGCGCGGCAGGGCGTGCTGGAACGAGAACGTCGACTGCGCCGACTGCCCGCCGCGGAACTGGATCAGCGCCGCGTGGTGGGTCGGCACCTCGACGGGGAACGTCGCGCCGGCACGCGGGCCGGACGCGATCGTGCGCTTCTCGAGCGACTTCGACGACACCGCCTGGACGCGGGACGCCGCCCCCAGCGCGTGCACGAGCGTCGTGACGTAGTAGGGCCCCATGTCGAACAGCGGGCCCGCGCCCGTCGCGTACAGGAAGTCGGGGTCCGGGTGCCATGCCTCGGGGCCCGGGACGTGGAACATCGTCGTCGCCGTCAGAGGCTCGCCGATGTCCCCGCGGGCGATGGCGCGCAGCGCGGACTGGATGCCCGCGCCGAGCACGGTGTCCGGGGCGCACGCGACGCGCAGCCCCTTCGCCTCGGCGACGGCAAGCAGGGCGGCGGCGGACGCGTGGTCGGTCGCGATCGGCTTCTCGCTCCACACGTGCTTGCCGGCGGCGACGATCTGGTGCCCGACCTCGGCGTGCACCGCCGGGATCGTCAGGTTGACGACGATCTCGATGTCGTCACGGGCCAGCAGCTCCTCCACCGTGCCCGACGACGGGACGCCGTAGGCCTCCGCCTGCGCGCCGGCCCGGTCGAGCAGCACGTCGGCGACCATGCGGACCTCGACGTCGGCGAACTTCGTGAGGTTCTCGAGGTACTGCGTGGAGATGTTCCCGGCACCGATGATGCCGACACCGACGCTGCTCACTTGTCGTTCTCCTGCAGCCAGGCGAGGGACGCGGCGACGCCCTCGAAGACGTCACCCGCGTAGGAGTCGAACTCCACGACGCGGATGGCCTGCGGCGCGGCGGCGAGGATCGCCGGCACGTCGACGTCGCCCTGCCCGGCGGGCACCTGGTTCTCGTACGCGGCCTTGAGGGCAGGCGGCACGTCGAGGGCGCTCTCGCTGGAGGGCAGCACGGTCGCGATGTCGCCGGACACCTCCCCGTCCTTGACGTGGATGGCGACGACGCGGTCGCCGAGCGTCTTGAGCACGGCCGGTGCGTCGGCGCCACCGACGGTGGCCCAGAAGGTGTCGACCTCGAGGACGGCCTCCGGGTCGAGGTGCTCGGCGAAGATCTCGAACACCGGGCGCCCGTCGACCTTGTTGGTGAACTCCCACTGGTGGTTGTGGTAGCCGAAGCGCAGGCCGTGGCCCGCCGCCCGGGCCGTCAGCTCGTTGACGCGCTCGGCGAGCTTCTTCGCGTCGTCCGCCGTCTGCCACCGCTCGGTCGGGACGAACGGGTCGATGACGATCCCGATCCCGAGGCGGGCGGCGGCCTCGAAGACGACGTCGGGCTGGGCGACGTCGATGACGGCGGCGTGCCCTGACGGCGCGGCGAGACCCGTGGCGGCGAAGGCACGCTCGAAGTCGGCGGCGCGCTCGACGAACGCGTACGGCTCGACGTGCTCGTACCCGATCTCGCGCACGCGCGCGACGGCGGCGTCCAGGTCGGCGGCGATGGCATCCCGCAGCGAGTACAGCTGCACGGACGTGATGGGCATCTGGGGCTCCTTCGCGTGGTCGGCGGTCCGACTTCCGTCGATGCCCGTACAGAAGTACGTCGCACCGCGCCGGAAGCCGTGGACGAGCCTACCCCCAAAACCTCACAGTGGAAGGTTTCTGCGCCGATGAGTTCCTCCGACCCGGGAGGTCCTTCCCGTGAGCCGGCCGACCATGTGGGCCGGACGACCTTCCGGAGGACACCATGGGACTCATCCACCTCGAGCTGTTCGCCACCCTGGACCTGGTCGCCCAGGCGCCGGGCGGCCCCGACGAGGACCCGCAGGGCTTCCCGTTCGGGGGCTGGCAGGCCCCGCTGATCGACGAGGTCGCCGGGGAGCAGATCGACGCCGCCTACGGCGAGGGGACGGACGCGCTCCTGCTGGGCCGGCGGACCTACGACATCTTCGCCGCGTACTGGCCGCACCAGAGCGGCGGCGGCCAGGACGGCGACATCGCGACCCTCTTCAACAGCATCCCGAAGTACGTCGCCTCCCGCGGCACCCCCGACCTCTCCTGGGCCGGCTCCACCCAGCTCGGCCCGGACCTGCCCGCCGCCGTGCGGGAGATCCGCGACCGCCACGAGCACGTCCGCGTCGTCGGCAGCCTGAACCTCGTGCAGACCCTCCTGCACGAGAAGCTGTTCGACCGCATCGACCTCTGGGTCCACCCCATCGTCCTGGGCGTCGGGAAGAAGGTGTTCGACGGCGGGGAGGTGCCGACGAACCTCCGGCTGCTCGAGCCCCCTGCCGCCGGCCCCAGCGGCACCGTGTACCTCCACTACGGCCTCGCCGACGGCGTGCCCGCCACGGGGGACATGGGTGCTCCGGACCGCGGCGCCTGACGACCGCCGCGCCCGCCGGTTCAGTCCTGCGGCGGGCGCCGCATCCGCTTGACGCCCGCACGACGCTTCTTCGCGTCGATGCGCCGCTGCGCCGACCCGCGGGTCGGCCGCGTCGGGCGGCGGCGCGGCCCCGGCGGCGCGAGCGCCTCGGCGACGAGCGCCGCGAGACGGGTCCGGGCGACCTCCCGGTTGCGCAGCTGGGCGCGGTGCTGGGAGGCCGCGACCGTCACGACCCCGCGCACGGCACGGCCCGCCAGGTGCTCGAGGACCCGCGCGCGCTGCGCCTCCGTGAGCGACCTCGACTCCCCCACGTCCCACGACAGCTCGACGCGCGAGTCCGCCGTGTTCACGCCCTGACCGCCCGGACCCGACGAGCGCGAGAACCGCCAGGACAGCTCCCGCTCGGGGACGACGAGGGCCGCCGTCACGCGCAGGCCGGAGTGAGGGTCGTCGGGCACGCGTCCATCATGCCCGGTGCGTGCCCGCGAGCGCGGCCTCGACCTCCTCCACGTCGCGCTACGCCAGGACCAGGTCCGAGCCGTCGGCCGGATGGTCGGCCATCGCGACGCTGCGGATCGCCGGGTCGTCGTAGGTGTTCCAGTAGTACGTCGAGGTCTGGGAGGAGAAGAGCCCCGTGTAGATCGTGATCTCGAACTCGCCCGAGCCCATCGCGGCGCAGCCGTCGACCATCGCCACCTGCTGCAGGGTATGGAACGCGCGGCTGACGTTCTCCGCCTCGCTCTCCCTGCCGGGGTAGTGCGCGTTGACGTACGCCGCGCGGACGAACCGGGACGGCGAGTAGTAGTCGCCGGGGATCCCGCGCATGTGCGAACCCGACCCGAACGGGCCGAGGAGCGCCCTGCCCAGCGCGACGTCCTGAGGAAACTCCGGCGAGGTGTTGAGGTAGTTGCGCAGGTTCTCGTGGTGCCAGGCGAACCCGGGCTGGTTCGTCAGCACGTCGACGTCGTCGTCGAACACGTGCATGCCGTCGCTCGTGTGCTCCACCACGATCGCCCGCGTGCCGTCGGCGACGATCCAGTGGAGCAGCGAGCTGGGGAACTTGTCGTTGATCGGCCGGTCGACGATCACCACGTCCGCGAGCGCGGCCTCGACCTCGTCCACGCTCGCGAACTGCGAGCAGACCCACAGGGGGAACTCGAACGCGGCGACGTTGACGGCGCCGTCCACCGGGGCGGGGGCGTAGGCCGCGTATCCCGGGAAGTTGAGCCCCGCGACCGCCAGCCCCGCGGCGTTCCCGCAGTCGAAGTAGAGCGGCGTGGCCTCCTCCACGATGCCCATGCCGATGGTGGCGTGCTTGATGTCAGGCACGGCACCGAACGGCGACCTCGGTGCGAACCCGGTGGGCGTCATCACCACCTGCTGCCCGTAGCCGGTCGTCCAGTCGAGGTTTCGTGCGAGGTAGACGCTGCCGTGACCGTCGGAGAACCGGATTCCCGTGCACATGTCGTGTTTCCCCTCGTCGTCGTGTCGATGCGACGTGACTGAGGCGTGCTCGCCCATGCCGCGTCGTGTCCCGTCTCGTGGCCATCGTCGCCCGCAGCGGACCGGGTCGCCCGGGGGCGACGCACGGGGCCGCAGACGCGTTCGTCCGGTGGCGACGTCAGGACACGTCGGCAGCAGGTCCG
The DNA here is from genome assembly GCF_042793275.1 of Isoptericola sp. NPDC056578. Taxonomy (NCBI): domain Bacteria; kingdom Bacillati; phylum Actinomycetota; class Actinomycetes; order Micrococcales; family Promicromonosporaceae; genus Isoptericola; species Isoptericola sp. NPDC056578. The sequence continues at coordinate 40,489 of NZ_JBHTVC010000004.1, read as the reverse complement.
GCGGGCGCGAGGGTCGGCAGCCTGTACCGGGCGTACGAGCCCACGTGGATCGCGTGCAGCCCGCCGACGACGGCGGCGGGTATCCGGTACTGCCGCAGCTCTCCGTCGATGACGAAGAACTCGCTCGCGACGGCCTCGGCGAGCTGCTCGTCGGTGTACCGGCGTTGGCGTCCCGTGGGGAGGACGGTCGGGCGCGGGACCGACAGAGAGCGCAGGGCCGACCGACCCGAACGACGAGAGGCTCGGACCGTCTCCGGTCCGAGCCTCTCGTTCGTGTGCTGGTCGGGCTGACAGGATTTGAACCTGCGACCCCTTGACCCCCAGTCAAGTGCGCTACCAAGCTGCGCCACAGCCCGTCGACCCCGCACGTGACACCGTGGTGCCACCCCGCAGGGCCGACCGAAATACTACCCCAGGTCAGACACTGGTCCCGCATCGGCGCGCGCACCGCCGACCTGTGTCGCCCGGACGGCACCGAGGACGCGCGCGGTGGCCAGCGCCGCGGCGGCGGCCTCGTACCCCTTGTCCTCGTGCGAGCCGTCCAGCCCGGCGCGGTCGAGGGCCTGCTGCTCGTCGTCGCACGTCAGGAGCCCGAACCCCACGGGGACGGTGTGGTCGAGGGCCACCCGGCTCAGCCCGTCGGTCGCGGCGGCGCACACGTAGTCGAAGTGCGGGGTGCCGCCGCGGATCACGACGCCCAGGGCGACGACGGCGTCGTACCCGGCCTCCGCGAGCGCCTGGGCGGCGACGGGCAGCTCGAACGAACCGGGCACGCGCACGACCCGGGGGTCGCCGACCCCGTGGTCGGCGCACGCGCGCAGCGCGCCGTCGAGCAGCCCGTCCATGACCACCTGGTGCCAGCTCGCCGCGACGACGGCGACGCGCAGGTCGGAGCAGTCGACGGGCGCCGCGGTCGGGGCGCCGGCGCCGCTCATCGGGCGGCTCCGGCGGCCGTCGGGGCGGGCCGGGTCGCGGGGAGAGTCGAAGGGAGAGTCGGGGCGTCGTGCATCGTTCCTCCGGTGTCGTGCGGGACGTCGGTCAGGTGGGGCAGGTCGTGCCCCATGCGGTCGCGCTTGGTGCGCAGGTAGCCGAGCGTGCGCGGGTGGGCGGGCAGGGTGAGGGGCAGCCGCTCGACGACGTCCGCTCCCCCGGCGACGAGGCCGTCGACCTTGGCGGGGTTGTTGGTCAGCAGGCGCACGGCCGGCACGCCCAGGTCCTTCAGCACGTGCGCGGCGGCGGTGTAGTCGCGGGCGTCGGCGGGCAGCCCCTGGTCGAGGTTGGCGTCGACGGTGTCGCGCCCGACGTCCTGCAGGGCGTAGGCGGCGAGCTTGGCGGCCAGCCCGATCCCCCGCCCCTCGTGCCCGCGCAGGTAGACGACGACACCTCGGCCGGCCTCGGCGATCCGCCGCAGCGACTCGTCGAGCTGCGGCCCGCAGTCGCACCGCAGGCTGCCGAACGCGTCCCCCGTGAGGCACTCGGAGTGCACCCTCGTCAGCGCGGGGCCGTGCCCGGGGGCGGCCAGGGCGTCCAGGGCCCCTGCCACCAGCGCGACGTGCTCGTCGCCCGAGCGGGTGTCCCGGTAGGCCACGGCGGTGAGGTCGCCGTGCCGGGTGGGCAGGGTCGTGACGGCGACGCGCTCGACGAGCAGCTCGGTCGCCCGCCGGTAGGCGACGAGGTCGGCCACGCTGATCAGCGCGAGCCCGTGCTCGGCCGCGAACTCCCGCAGCGCGGGCAGCCGCATCATCGTGCCATCGTCGTGCACCAGCTCGGCGAGCACGCCGGCCTCGCCCCGCCCGGCGAGGCGCGCCAGGTCGACGGCCGCCTCGGTGTGCCCGCGCCGCTCCAGGACGCCGCCGGGACGGGCCCGGAGCGGCAGCACGTGCCCGGGCCTCGTGAGGTCCGCGGGCCCGGTCGCCGGGTCGGCGAGCAGGCGCGCGGTGCGGGCCCGGTCGGCGCCGGAGATCCCGGTCGAGACGCCCGTGGCGGCGTCGACCGTCACCGTGTAGGCCGTGCGGTAGGCGTCCTGGTTCGCCTCGACCATGAGGGGCAGGCCGAGCCGGTCCAGCTGGTGGCCCGCCACGCCCACGCACACGAGGCCGCTGGTGTGCCGCACCAGGAACCCCATGAGCTCGGGCGTCGCGGCGTCCGCGGCCAGGATGAGGTCGCCCTCGTTCTCGCGGTCGGCGTCGTCCGCGACGACGACGGGGCGCCCGGCCGCGACGTCCGCGATCGCCCGCTCGACCCGCCCGACGGCGCTCACCGCGCCGCTCCTGCCGCAGCCGCGAGGCCGTGCGCGGTGCCGGACGCCAGGTGCCGCTCGACGTACTTGCTCAGCACGTCGACCTCGAGGTTGACCGGCTCCCCCACGGCGCGGGCGCCGAGCGTCGTGCGCGCCCGCGTCTCGGGGATGAGGCTCACGGTGAACGCGTCGTCCCGCGCGTCCACCACGGTGAGGCTCACACCGTCGACGGCGATCGAGCCCTGCGCCACGACGTACCGCGCCAGCTCCGGGGGCAGCGCGATCTCGACGACCTCCCACTGCGTGCCCGGCGTGCGCGCGAGCACCGTGCCGACGCCGTCGACGTGCCCCTGCACGACGTGCCCGCCGAACCGCCCGTCGGCCGCGAGCGCCCGCTCGAGGTTGACCGGGTCTCCGGCACGCCGCCCGCCGAGGCTCGTGCGGGCCAGGGTCTCCGCCATGAGGTCGGCCGTCCAGGTGGCACGACCGTCGTGCTCCCCCGTCTCCGCGACGGTCAGGCAGCAGCCGTCGACGGCGATCGAGTCGCCGAGCCGGACGCCGTCGAGCACCCTCTCGGCCGCGACGGTGAGACGGGCGCCGTCCGCGTGCTCGCGCACGGCCACGACGGCGCCGAGCTCCTCCACGATTCCGGTGAACATGGCTCAGTGCTCCTTCCGCGGCCGCAGGGCCAGCCGCACGGTGGGGATGTCGGTGGGGTCGTCCGGGTCCCGGGGCAGGACGGCGACGTCGAGGAGGTCGAGGCGCGCGGCGTCCGCGATGGTCCCGATGCCGAGGTCGGCGACGGCGGAGGCGCCGACGCCGAGCAGCACGGGGGCGACGTAGGCGACGACGTCGTCGACGAGACCGGCGCGCCAGAAGGCGGCGGCGAGGGCGGGACCGCCCTCGAGCAGCACGTGCCGGTGCTCGCGGTACCAGAGCAGGTCCAGCACCTCGTGCGGGTCGTGGGTGCGCAGGTGCATCACCGCCTCCCCGGCGGCCGCGGCCCGCGCGAGCCGGGACGACGCGGGCAGGTCCCGCAGCCCGACGACGACCCGGTCCGGCTGCTGCCCCGTCAGCGGGACGTGCCGCACGGTGAGGTCGGGGTCGTCGGTGAGCGCGGTGCCGGTGCCGACGACGACGGCGTCGACCCCGGCCCGCAGCCGGTGCACGTCGCGCCGCGCGGCCCGCCCGGTGATCCAGCGCGAGGTTCCGTCGGCGGCCGCGGAACGTCCGTCGAGCGTGCTCGCGACCTTCCAGGTGACGACGGGACGGCCGAGCTCCAGCGCGCGCGTCCAGGTGGCGTTGAGGGCGCGGGCCTCGTCCGCCAGGACGCCGCCGACCACCTCCACGCCTGCGGCACGCAGGCGCGCGGCACCCCCCGACGCCGCCGGGTTGGGGTCGTGCTGGGCGTGCACGACCCGTGCGACCCCCGCCTCCAGGAGCGCGTCCACGCACGGCCCGGTGCGCCCGTGGTGGTTGCAGGGCTCGAGCGTGACGACGGCGGTGGCCCCGCGCGCGGCGCCCGGGCCGCGGGACTCGGTCGCGCGGCGCAGCGCCTCGACCTCGGCGTGGGGCGTGCCCGCGCCACGGTGGAGACCCTCCGCGATCGTCGCGCCGTCGGCGTCGAGGAGCACGCACCCGACGCGCGGGTTGGGTCCTCGGGCCGGCACCTGCCCGGCCAGCTCCAGCGCGCGCTGCATCGCGGCGCGCTCCGCCGTCGTGGCACTCATGCGTCCTGCCCCTGTCGTCCGGTCGCGGACCCCGGGGCAGGAAGGCGGGGTCGGGACGTGCTCGCACCTCCGGTCCCGGACGTCGTCACGACGGACGGCGCCGGCCACGAGGGCCGGGGACGGACCGGACGGGGAGCCGTCGCGTGCGCTTCCCATCCGGACTTTGACCGTCGGTCCAGGAGTTCCACCTGGTCAACCGGTCACAGGCTGTGACCGGGTCGCGGACTTTCACCGCCGGCTCGGAATTTCACCGACCCCAGAGCACGCGAGCTTTTCGCTCGTCACCGCCGACCGTGCCATGCTCCGCGACCACCTGGCAAGCCCGAGTGGCGGACGTCTCACGGGCCGGCCGTCGCTCCGTCGGTCCCGTGCGTCCGCGCGACGGCGCTCAGCGCGCCCGCGGCCGGACGGAGCGTCGCTCGTCGTCCCGCCCCAGGGCGACCCCGAGGGCGACGAGCACGACGAGGTCGACCGCCAGCCCCGCCACGGCCACCCACTGCACCGTGCGGAACGCGAGGAGCTGGGTGACCAGCAGGCTGACGAGGACGCCCCGGCGCACCCACACCGCGCCCGCGCGATGGTCGCGCGGGCCGACGACGAGCGCCCGCACGACGCACGCCACCGTCACGGCGACGGCCGCGAGGATGCCGACGCCGACCCAGGTCGGGACCGCGACGCCGCCGAGCAGCACCCGCAGCGCCACCACGACCGACCCCGCGCTGGTGCCGAGCACCGCCACCGTCACGACCGCGGCCGCCCAGCGGTGCTCCATCGCGTCGGCGAACCACGCCGACACCCGGACGACCAGCGCCCGCACGGGGTCCGGCACGGCGACCGCGTCCGCGGGCACGGCCTCGACGAGCGCGGCCACCTCGTCGGCGGCGGGCTCGCCGCGGCCCCGCTCCACGAGCGCCCGCGCCTCCTCGCGCTCCGCGTCGGTGAAGCCGCCCGCCACCCCGGCCACGGCACGGTCGGTCGCCACCGCGAGGTACTCGGCCGGGTGGTGCGACCGCCTCCCGTGCAGCGCCTCCACGAGCAGCACGAGCACGACGACGACCGCGTAGATGAGCGCCGCCGTCGGCTCGTAGAAGTAGTCGTTGTCCGAGGTGACGAACTTGCCGATCTCGTCGACGAACAGCCCGAAGCCGACGCCGCCCAGCACCGCGCCGAGCGACCGCGGCGCCGGCCCCACCCAGGAGAGCAGCACCACCACCGCGAGCGCCATGCCGAGACCGCCCCAGAGCACGTGCGCCACGTGCAGACCGCCGCCGCCCACCTGCGGGTAGCCGGAAGCAGCGAGGAGGAACCGGGTCACGAGCACCGTCGCCACCGCAACCACCAGGAACGTCACCAGGTGGCGCACCGCGGACGTGTCGCGCGCCACGCCCAGGCGCAGCAGGCGACCCCGGCGGGCCAGCGGGGCAGCGCTCATCGGCAGCTCATCGGCGCCGCTTCTCCCGCACGCGGACGCTGATCTCGATGGGCGACCCCTCGAACCCGAAGGTCTCGCGCAGGCGGCGCTCGATGAACCGGCGGTAGCCCGCCTCGAGGAACCCGGTCGCGAAGATGACGAACCGCGGCGGGCGGGTCGAGGCCTGCGTGCCGAACAGGATGCGCGGCTGCTTGCCGCCCCGCAGCGGGTGGGGGTGGGCGGCCACCAGCTCGCCGAGGAAGGCGTTGAGGCGGCCGGTGGGGATGCGGGTGTCCCACGACTCGAGCGACGTCTCGAGCGCGCGCGTCAGCTTGTCGGTGTGCCAGCCCGTGCGGGCGGAGACGTTGACGCGCGGCGCCCACTGCACCTGCACCAGGTCCCGCTCGATCTCGCGCTCGAGGTACGGGCGACGGTCGTCGTCCATGAGGTCCCACTTGTTGTACGCGATGACGAGCGCCCGGCCGGCGTCGACGGCCTGGGAGATGACGCGCGTGTCCTGCTCGGTCATCGGCTCCGAGGCGTCGACGAGCACGACGGCGACCTCGGCCTTCTCGATCGCCGCCTGCGTGCGCAGCGACGCGTAGAAGTCGGCGCCGCGCGTCTGGTGCACGCGGCGGCGGATGCCGGCCGTGTCGACGAACCAGTACGGCACGCCCTTGATCTCCACGAGCTCGTCGACCGGGTCGCGCGTGGTGCCCGCGGTCTCGTCGACGACGACGCGCTCGGCCCCGGCGATCTTGTTCAGCAGCGAGGACTTGCCGACGTTCGGGCGGCCCACGAGGGCCACCCGGCGCGGGCCGGCGGGCCGCAGCTCCCCGTGCTCGGAGACCTCGGGCAGCACCTTCATCGCGGCGTCCAGCAGGTCGCCGGTGCCGCGGCCGTGCAGCGCGGACACGGGGTGCGGCTCGCCCAGGCCGAGCGACCACAGGTAGGCGGCGTCCGCCTCGCCCGACGGCCCGTCCACCTTGTTGGCGGCCAGCACGACGGGCTTGCCCGAGCGGCGCAGCAGCTCCACGACGCGCTCGTCGGTCGACGTCGCGCCCACCGTGGAGTCGACGACGAAGATGACCGCGTCGGCCAGCTCGACGGCGACCTCTGCCTGCTCGGCGACCTTCGACTCGATGCCGGCGACGTCGACCTCCCAGCCGCCGGTGTCCACGAGGGTGAAGTCGCGGCCGGCCCACTCGCCGGGGTAGCTCACGCGGTCGCGCGTGACGCCCGGGGTATCCTCCACGACGGCCTCGCGGCGGCCGAGGATGCGGTTGACGAGGGTCGACTTGCCGACGTTGGGGCGCCCGACGACGGCGAGCACCGGCAGCGGCGCCTCGCCCGGGCCGAAGCCCTCCTCGTCCCACTCGGCGTCCAGCAGCGCGCGGTCGGCCTCGTCGAGCTCGAAGTCCTCCAGGCCGGCGCGCAGCGCGCGCTCGCGCGCCTCGTCGTCGCCGTCGGACTCGAGGACCTCCGCCACGGCGTCACGGCCCTCGGTGTCCGCACGGTCCGCGGGCGCCGCGGCGATGCCGGGCGCAGGCGGGGCGGTGGGCTCGTCGGTGGGCTCGGCAGCAGGCACGGAGCCGTCGGCGGGAGTGGTCATGCGCACCATTCTCCCAGGCCGAGCGACGTGTCACGAACGAGACCCGCGTCACCGCGTCCGGCGCGGCGCCGCGCAGCCGTCGCGGCGGCGCGTCAGGCGGTGACCTGCGCGACGACCGCGAGCACGGCGTCGACCGTCTGGTCGAAGTCGAGGTCGGAGGAGTCGACGGTGACGACGCCGTCGGCGGCGACCTGGAACTGGCTGACGGTGGAGTCGTCGCGGTCGCGGCGCAGCACCTGGTCGCGCGTCGCCTCGACGGCCGACTCGTCGGCCGCGCCGTGCACCTCGAGCGAGCGGCGGCGCAGGCGCGCCTCCTCGCTGGCGGTCAGGAGCACGCGGGCGTCGGCGTCGGGCGCGACCACGGTCGTGATGTCGCGCCCCTCAGCGACGATGCCCTTGCCGCCCGAGTAGCCGCCCGGCGCGCCCTCGGTCTCGATGACGGCGCGCTGCCGGCGTCGGAGCTCGGCGCGCACCTCGAGGTTGGTGGCCACCTGCGAGACGGCAGTGGAGACCTCGGTGGTGCGGATCGCCGCGGCGACGTCGCGACCGCCGAGGTGCACCGTCGGGGCCGTCGGGTCGACGCCCATCTCGAGCGGCATGGCGCGCACGGCGTCGGCCACCGCGGCCTGGTCGGCGAGGTCCGTGCCGCCGTCGACGCACCACAGCGTCGCGGCCCGGTACATCGCCCCGGTGTCGAGGTAGGCGAGCCCCAGCCGGGCCGCCACCGCCTTGGAGACGCTGGACTTGCCGGACCCGGAGGGACCGTCGACGGCGATGACGACCACGTGTGCTCACCTTCTGTTGTCGCGCGGGTCTGCCGCGCGGGACTGCGGGACTACGGGTGCTGCTGGGACTGCTGGGACTGCTGGGACTGCTGGGTCGACGCGGGTCGGTGGTGCGACGGCGTCACATGTCGACGTCGCGCATGAGGGTGCCGAGCTCGGTGCGCCCGAGCACCCGCGAGCGCCCGACTCGCAGGTCGCCGAGGGCGATGGGGCCGATCCGGGTCCGCACCAGGCGCGTCACCGGGAAGCCGACGGCCTCGAGCATGCGCCGCACGATCCGGTTGCGGCCCTCGTGCAGCACCACCTCGATCATGGTCTCGCCGGGCACCGAGTCCACCACGCGGACCTTGTCGGCGCGCGCGAGGCCGTCCTCGAGCTCGACGCCGTCGGTGAGCTGCTTCGCGTGGCGGGGGTAGAACTCGCCGCCCGTCACGGTGACGAGGTACGTCTTGCGGATCTCGTACCGGGGGTGCGCGAGCCGGTTCGCGAGCTCGCCGTCGTTCGTGAGGAGCAGCAGGCCCTCGCTGTCGGCGTCGAGCCGGCCGACGTGGAACAACCGCTCCGACCGGTCCTTGACCAGGTCGGCGAGCGTGGGGCGGCCCTCGGGGTCGCTCATCGTGGAGACCACGCCGAGCGGCTTGTTCAGCGCGAGGGTGATCTTCGAGGTGTCGAGCTGCACGCGCATGCCGTCCACGTGCACGGCGGCGGTGGCGGGGTCGACGCGCACGCCGAGCTCCGTGACGAGGACGCCGTCCACCTCGACGTGGCCCTCGGCGATGAGCTCCTCGCACTTGCGGCGCGAGCCCAGGCCCGCCTGGGCGAGCACCTTCTGCAGGCGGACGCCGTCGGCGACGTGGACGTCACGGTCGGGCTCGCCCGAGCGCGGTGCGGGGCGACGGGGTGCGGCCTTGCGGGGGCGCTGCGCAGCGGGGCCCTGCGGACGGCTGGTGCGGCGGCTCCCGCCGCGGCGTTCGGTGCTCATGGTGCTCGATTCTCTCAGGTCCCCCCGAACCTGCTCGACACACCTGCACGACTGCCGCCCGACGCCCGGGCCGTCACCCCCGGTGGGCGGCCAGGACGGCGGCGAAGCCCGCGGCGAGGCGCGGCGCCACGACGCCCGCGTCGTCCACGTCCCCGCACACCATCGCCCCGTCGCGGAGCATCATCAGCTCGGCGGCCGCGGCCGCGGGGTCGTCGGCGCCGCCGTCGCGGGCGACGGCGGCGAGGAAGGCCGCGTACCAGGCGCGATGGTCGGCGACCGCGCGCCGGACGGGGTGTGCGGGGTCGGCGAACTCGGCCCCGGCGTTGACGAACGCGCAGCCGCGGAACCGGTCGCCCCGCGCCACCTCGCCGAGCGCCCCGGCGAGCGCCGCGAGGGCCCCGGCCGCGTCGCCCGCGTGCTGCGACCGGATCTCCTCCAGCCGCTCGCGCTCGGCGGCCGCGAGCTCCCCGAGGTAGGCGACGACCAGGTCGTCCTTCGTCGGGAAGTGCCGGTAGAAGGTGACCTTCGACACGCCGGCCGCGGCGATGACCTTGTCCGCGCTCACGGCACGGATGCCCTCCGCGTAGAAGAGCCCGCTCCCCGCCTCGACGATCCGCTCGCGCACCCGCCCGCGGCCGTGCCCGCCCGCCCGCCCGGCCGGTCCGGTGGCCGTCTCCTCCGGCGCGCTGGTCTCCATCTGCCCAACCTCTCACGTCCGGCCCGGCACCGGGCCCTTGCTTGCGGCGACGGTCGCCGCATGATCTAGTAGACGAACTAGTAACTCTACCGAGAGGACACACCATGAGCGCGATCTACACGGCGGTCGCCACCGCGACCGGCGAGGGACGGGACGGGCGGTCCCGCTCCGACGACGGGCTCCTCGACGTCGACCTCGCGATCCCGAAGGAGATGGGCGGCGCCGGCGGCGCCACGAACCCCGAGCAGCTCTTCGCCGCGGGGTACGCCGCGTGCTTCCACTCCGCGCTGAAGCTCGTCGCGCGGCGCGAGCGGGCCACCGTGAGCGACTCCGCGGTCGTGGCCGAGGTCTCCCTGCACCCGACGCCCGAGGGCGGCTTCGCGCTGACGGTCGCGCTCCATGCCGAGCTCGGCGGCGTCGACCAGGCCACCGCCGACGCCCTCGTCGCCGCCGCGCACCAGGTCTGCCCGTACTCCAACGCCACGCGGGGCAACGTCGACGTCACGGTCGACGCGACGGTCGCCTGACAGCCGCGGACGCCTGATCCTCAGGCGTCGGGCCCGTCCTCCGCCAGCCCGCGACGCAGGGCCGAGGACGGGTCCAGGGCGATCGCCTCCCCCACGTCCGGCAGGTGCGGCGCCAGGGGCGGCAGCTCCTCGAGCGACGACCAGCCCATCCGGTCGAGGAACTCGCCCGTCGTGCCGAACAGCACGGCCCCCGTCATCGGGTCCTGGCCCGTCTCCGCGATCAGGCCGCGGGCCAGCAGCGTGCGCACCACGCCGTCCACGCTCACCCCGCGCACCGCCGAGACCTGCCCGCGGGTCACGGGCTGGCGGTACGCGATCACGGCGAGGGTCTCCAGCGCCGCCTGGCTGAGCCGGGACGACTGCCCCTCGAGGACGAAGGCGCCCACGACGTCGGCCTGTGCCCGCGCGGAGTACACGCGCCATCCCTCGGCCCCCTGGCGCAGCTCGAAGCCGCGCGGGCGCCCGCCCGTCTCGCCCCGGTACTCCGCGGCCAGCTCCTCGAGCGCCCCGGCGACCACCGGCACCGGCCGCGCGACGCCCGCCGCGAGGCGCTCGACCGGCACCGGGGACTCCGCGACCATGAGCACGGCCTCCAGCGCCGCCGCCAGCCCGCCCGGCAGGTCGTCGACGTCCACCTCGACCTCGGCCGTCCGCTCGGCCTCGGCCGCCGGCCCGACGGCCTCGGCCTGCTCGTCCGTCTGCTGCGTCATGCCACGACCTCCGTCACGCCGGCGCCGCCTGCGGCGGGTGCGCCGGTCCCCTCGTCCTGCCCGGGCGTCCCGTCGAACTCCTCGAAGCCCGCCGCGAGCTCGCCGTCGTCGTCCTCGTCGTCCTCGTCGTCGCGGTCGCCTCCGGCGCCCGCGGTCCACCGCACGGTGAGCTCACCCAGCGCCGTGGCCTGCTCGAACGCCACCCGGCCGGAGCGGAACAGCTCCAGCAGGGCGAGGAACCTCGCGACGGCCACGAGCCGCTCCTCCCCCGCGACGAGCGCGCGGAAGGTCGCGACGTGCTCGCGCCGCAGCCGGCGCGCGATCACGCCCGCCTGCTCCCGCACGCTCACGGCGGGGGCGTGGAGATGGTCCAGCCCGACGACCGGCGGGGGTTTCGGCTCCAGCGCCTTGGCCGCCAGCTCGGCGAGACGCGCGCCGTCGAGGGTCCACACCAGCTCCGGCAGCAGCGCCACGAGGTGCGGCTCGAGCGGGACGGACCGTGGCACGCGGCGCCCCTCGGTCTCCAGCCGCTCGGCGAGGAGGCCGGAGACCTCCTTGTACGCGCGGTACTGGAGCAGCCGGGCGAACAGCAGGTCGCGGGCCTCGAGCAGCTCCAGGTCCTCGGCGTCCTCCTCGACCACGCCGGGCAGCAGCCGAGCGGCCTTGAGGTCGAGCAGGGTGGCCGCGACGACGAGGAACTCGCTCGCCGTCCCGAGGTCCCACGACGGGTGCTCCTCGCCGCGAGCCGTCGCCTCGCGCGACGCGGCCTCGGCCGCGCGGATGTGCGCGACGAACTCGTCGGTCACGGCCGCGAGCGCCACCTCGGTGACGTCCAGCTCGTGCTTCGCGATCAGCGACAGCAGCAGGTCGAACGGGCCCGTGAAGTTGTCGAGGTGCACCTCGAACCCCGGCCGGGCGTCGGAGCCGTCGACGGCGTCGACCGCCTCCCCCTGCTCCGGGGCGAGGTCAGGCAGCGTCACCACGGGCGACGAGCTCCCGCGCGAGCTGCCGGTACGCGGCGGCGCCGGCGTGGGTCGGGGCGTAGTTGGTGATCGGCTCGGCCGCCACGGACGCGTCCGGGAACTTCACCGTGCGTCCGATGACCGTGTGCAGCAGCGTGTCGCCGAACGCCTCGTGCACGCGCGCCACGACCTCCCGCGAGTGCAGGGTGCGCGAGTCGTACATGGTCGGCAGGATGCCGTCGATCTCCAGGGCCGGGTTGAGCCGGTCGCGCACCTTCTCGATCGTCTCCACGAGCAGGGCCACGCCGCGCAGCGCGAAGAACTCGCACTCCAGCGGGATGAGCACGCCGTGCGCCGCGGTGAGGGCGTTGACCGTGAGCAGGCCCAGCGACGGCTGGCAGTCCACGAGGATCACGTCGTAGTCGTCCAGGGCCGGGCGCAGCGCACGGGCGAGGACCGACTCGCGGGCCACCTCGCCGACGAGCTGGACCTCCGCGGCCGAGAGGTCGATGTTCGCGGGCAGCACGTCCATGCCCTCGATGTTCGTGGGCTGCAGCACGTCGGTGAAGCTGACGTCGCGCTCCATGAGCAGGTTGTAGACGCTGAGGTCGAGGTCGTGCGGGCTGACGCCGACGCCCACCGAGGCGGCGCCCTGCGGGTCGAAGTCGACGAGCAGGACGCGGCGGCCGTACTCGGCCAGCGCGGCGCCCAGGTTGATCGTGGTCGTGGTCTTGCCCACGCCGCCCTTCTGGTTGCACATCGCGACGATGCGCGCGGGCCCGTGGGACGCCAGCGGCGCCGGGTCGCGGAAGTCGGGCAGAGGCCGCCCGACGACGTCGGTACGCGGTTCCTCGAGCCCGCCGGCCGGACTGCCCGGCGCGGGGCTGGTCGCGGTGGCCGCGGCCGGTGAGGCGTCGCTCGTGGTCGTCTGCGTCATGGTGTCGCTCCCGAGTCCCTCGCTCACCTGCGTCACGCTACCCCAGGGCCTGCCGGGGTCCGGGCGGCACGCCGGGCGCGCCGTCGTTCCGGCGGGCGGGCCGCGGCGGGCGTGCTGACGGGGGTTCAGCCGAGCGCGCGGGGATGCGCCGCGGCGTACACCTCGCGCAGCGCATCGCGCGTCACCATCGTGTAGATCTGCGTGGTCGTCACCGAGGCGTGCCCCAGCAGCTCCTGCACCACGCGGACGTCGGCGCCGCCCGCGAGCAGGTGGGTGGCGAACGAGTGCCGCAGCGTGTGCGGCGACACGTGCTGCGTCAGGCCGGCGCGCTCCGCGGCGGCCTGCAGCACGGACCAGGCGCTCTGCCGCGACAGCCGGGCGCCGCGGGTGTTGAGGAACAGCGCCGGCGTGCCCCGTCCCGCCGACGCGAGGGGCGCCCTGGCGCGCACCAGGTACGCCTCCAGCGCGGTCCGCGCGTACGAGCCGACGGGCACCACGCGCTCCTTGTCGCCCTTGCCCCGCAGGCGCACGGACCCGGCGCGCGGCACCCCGTCGTCGTGCGCGTCGGGCGGGTCCGTGCGGCGGCCCACGCCGTCCAGGAGGCCGTCGACGTCGTCGACGTCGAGACCCACGACCTCGCTGATGCGCCCGCCGGTGGAGTAGAGCAGCTCCAGCAGGGCGCGGTCGCGCAGCGGCACCGCGCCGTCGCCGGCGCCCGCCGCGTCGAGCAGACGGGCCACCTCGTCGATCGACAGCGCGTGCGGCAGCCGGCGCAGCGCGCTCGGGGCGTGCACCTGCGACGCGGGGTCGGCGCTCGTGGCGCCCTCGGCGTGCGCGAACCGGTGCCAGCCGCGGACCGCGGCCAGCGCGCGGGCGGTGGAGGACGGCGACAGCGGGGCCCCGCCGTCCGATCCCTGACGGAGCACGACGACGTAGTCCTCGACGTCGCGCTCCCCCACGTCGTCGAGCCCGGAGCGACCCGTGGCGTGCAGGTGGCGCGCGTAGCGACCGAGGTCGCGGCGGTAGGCCGCGACCGTGTTCGCCGACAGCCCGCGCTCGACGCCGAGGTGCGCCAGGTAGTCCTGCAGCGCGGCCGTCAGCGCGGGCGGGAGGGGCGGGGCGGACGTGGTGTCGGGCACCGGAACATCATGCCCCGGGGCCACGACGTCCCGGACGGGCCGCGTCACCGGGAGGGTCAGAACGGCAGGAAGACGTCCACCGCGACCGCGATGAACAGCACCGTGAGGTACGTGATCGAGCCGTGGAAGACCTTCATCGCGCCGAGCTTGCCCCGCTCGGGGTGGCCGGCGCGGCGCAGCATCGCGATCACGAGCCAGAGGAACCAGCCGCCCGAGGCGACGGCGACGGCCGAGTAGAACCACGACATGCCCGCGAGCGGGATGAGCGCGAGCGAGCAGGCGATCATCGCGACCGTGTGCGCGACCATCTCGACCGCGACGCGACGGTCCGTCGCGACGACGGGGAGCATCGGGACGCCGGCGTTGGCGTAGTCCTTCTTGAACTTCACGGACAGCGGCCAGTAGTGCGGCGGCGTCCAGAAGAAGATGACGCCGAAGAGCGCCACCGCCGCCCAGCTGAGCGACTCCGTGACGGCGGCCCAGCCGATGAACACGGGCATGCAGCCCGCGATCCCGCCCCACACGATGTTCTGCGGCGTGCGCCGCTTGAGGATCATCGTGTAGCCGACCACGTAGATCGCGATGGCCGCGAAGGTGAGCCACGCCGCCGGGACGTTGACCAGCAGGGCGAACCACAGCAGCGACACGACGCCGAGCACCGTGGCGAACACCAGGGCCGCCCGCGGCGTGATCTCCCCCGTGGCCAGCGGGCGCCGCTTGGTGCGGTTCATCACCTGGTCGATGTCGCGGTCCAGGTAGCAGTTGAAGACGTTCGCCGACGCGGCCGCGAGCGTCCCGCCGACGAGCGTCTTGACCACGAGCCACAGCGAGGGCAGGCCGCCCTGCGCGAGGATCATGGTGGGGAGCGTCGTGACCAGCAGCAGCTCGATGATGCGCGGCTTGGTCAGCGCGACGTACGCCCCGACGCGGTCGCGCCATCCCGTGCTCGCCCCCCGGCCCTGCTCCGCGTTCCCTCCGCGGCGGTCCGCCCGGTCCGCATCGGCACGCTCCCGCTCGGCGCGCGCGGCCGCGCGGGTCGGCGCCTGGGGGTGGGACGTCGTGGTGCTCGTGGTGCTCACGCGCGTGCTTGTCCGTTCTCGGCTGGGGGTCCGGGGAGCTCGGGCGACGTGGGACGGTCGCCGCCTCATCGTACGCCGAGGTCAGCGACCCGGCGGCCCGGACGGCGGCCGCCCGGCTGTGAGAAATGCCCGCGCCGGCGTCATCTCCCCGGACATCCTCCGGCGCGCACGGCGCGCCGCTCAACTGGTGGGACGAACGGCTCCGGGACGGGCGTGACGGGAATGCTCGGCGCTAGGGTGGTGCTGCACAACGGTGAACAGCGGGCCGCCCACCCGGTCGGCCCCTCGACGCCGTGCCCCGCCGTCGCCCCCAGGACCCCGTGCGGCGTCCGACGCGACGGCGCCCCGTACCGGCAGAGCAGCAGCAATCACCCGGGGCTCGCTCCGGGCAGGAAAGAGGCACATCTGTGAACGCGTTCGACCCCGTCGTCGCCCCGCTCGAGTGGAGCTCGCTCGACGACCGCGCGGTGAAGACCATCAAGGCGCTGGCGGCGGACGCCGTCGAGAAGGTCGGCAACGGCCACCCCGGCACGGCGATCTCCCTCGCCCCCGCCGCGTACCTGCTGTTCGGCAAGACGATGCGGCACGACCCCTCCGACCCGCACTGGGTCGGTCGTGACCGGTTCGTCCTCTCCGCGGGCCACTCCTCGCTCACGCTGTACCTGCAGCTGTTCCTCTCCGGCTACGGCATGGAGCTGGAGGACCTCGAGGCGCTGCGCACCTGGGGCTCGCAGACCCCGGGCCACCCCGAGTACCGCCACACCCCCGGCGTCGAGATCACGACCGGCCCGCTCGGCCAGGGCCTCGCGTCCGCCGTCGGCATGGCGTTCGCGGCCCGCCGCGAGCGGGGCCTGCTCGACCCCGACGCCGCGCCCGGCGAGTCGCCGTTCGACCACCACGTCTACGTCATCGCCTCCGACGGCGACCTGCAGGAGGGCGTCACGTCCGAGGCGTCGTCGCTCGCCGGCACGCAGAAGCTCGGCAACCTCGTGGTGATCTGGGACGACAACAAGATCTCCATCGAGGACGACACGGACATCGCGTTCACCGAGGACACCCTCGCGCGCTATGCCGCCTACGGCTGGCACACCCAGCGGGTGGACTGGACGCAGGGCGGCACCGGCTACGCCGAGGACGTCGACGCGCTCGCCGCGGCCATCGCGGCCGCGAAGGCGGAGACCGACCGCCCGTCGTTCATCGCGCTGCGCACCATCATCGGCTGGCCGTCGCCCACCAAGCAGAACACGGGCGGGATCCACGGCTCCGCGATGGGTGCCGACGAGGTCGCGGGCCTCAAGGTCGCCCTCGGTCTCGACCCGGAGGCGACCTTCGCCGTCGACGACGAGGTGCTCGGGTACACGCGCGACGTCGCGGCCCGCCAGGCCGAGCAGCGCGCCGCCTGGGACCGCTCGTACGACGCGTGGCGCACCGCCGCCCCGGAGCGGGCGGCCCTGCTCGACCGCCTCGTGGCCCACGAGCTGCCCGCCGGCTGGACCGACGAGCTGCCCGTCTTCGAGGCCTCCGAGAAGGGCGTCGCCACGCGCGCCGCGTCCGGCAAGGTCCTCACCGCGCTCAAGGACGTGCTGCCCGAGCTGTGGGGCGGGTCCGCGGACCTCGCCGGCTCGAACAACACCACGATGGACGGCGAGCCGTCGTTCATCCCCGTCGAGCACGCGACCAAGAAGTTCCCGGGCAACCCCTACGGGCGCACCCTGCACTTCGGCATCCGCGAGCACGGCATGGGCGCGATCCTCAACGGCATCGTGCTGCACGGCCTCACCCGCCCCTACGGCGGCACCTTCCTCCAGTTCGCCGACTACATGCGGGCCTCGGTCCGCCTCGCGGCCCTCATGGAGATCCCGACGACGTTCGTGTGGACGCACGACTCCATCGGGCTCGGCGAGGACGGCCCCACGCACCAGCCGGTCGAGCACCTCGCGGCGCTGCGCGCCATCCCCGGCCTCGACGTCGTGCGCCCCGCCGACGCGAACGAGACCGCGTGGGCCTGGCGCGGCATCCTCGAGAACACCGCCAACCCGGCCGGCATCGTCCTCACGCGCCAGAACGTCCCGACGTTCCCGCGCGGCACCGACGGCTTCGCCGGCGCCGAGGGCACGCTCAAGGGCGGCTACACGCTGGTCGACGCCACGAACGACGAGACCGGCACGCCCGACGTCGTCCTCGTCGGCACCGGCTCCGAGGTGCAGCTCGCCGTCCAGGCGCGCGAGCAGCTCGCCGCCGAGGGGATCGCCGCCCGCGTCGTGTCGATGCCGAGCCGCGAGTGGTTCGACAAGCAGGACGCTGCGTACCGCGAGTCCGTGCTGCCCTCCGCGGTGAAGGCGCGCGTGTCCGTCGAGGCGGGCGTCGCGCAGGGCTGGCGCGACGTGGTCGGCGACGCCGGCCGCAGCGTCTCGCTCGAGCACTACGGCGCGTCGGCCGACTACCAGACGCTGTACCGGGAGTTCGGGATCACGGCGGAGGCCGTCGCGGCCGCCGCCCGCGAGTCGCTCGCCGCCGTGCGCGGCGCTGGCGACGCCGCCTGAGCGCTCGTAGATTCCCAGGGTGGGGCGTCGCCGGCCGGCGCCCCACCCGGCCCCTGTCGAGACCTCCCGCTCAGGGGCTTCCGACCTGGAAGGACGTCCGATGACGCAGAGCACCGTCCCCGCACCGATCACCGACCTGACCGGCGCCGGGGTGTCCATCTGGCTCGACGACCTGTCGCGGGAGCGCCTGCGCAGCGGCAACCTGGCGGCCCTCGTGGCCGAGCGGGGCGTCGTCGGCGTGACGACGAACCCCACGATCTTCGCCAAGGCGCTGTCCAGCGGCGACGCCTACGACGCCCAGCTGGCGGAGCTCGCCCGCCTCGGTGCGGACGGAGACGTGGACGCCGCCGTCGAGACCATCACCACCGACGACGTGCGCGCCGCCGCCGACCTGCTGCGCCCGGTCTACGACGCCACCGACGGCGTGGACGGGCGCGTGTCGATCGAGGTCGACCCCCGCCTCGCGTACGACGCCGACAAGACCGTGGTCGTGGCGGAGCGCCTGTGGCGCACCGTCGACCGCCCGAACGTCTTCATCAAGATCCCGGCGACCGTGCCCGGCCTGGACGCGATCTCGCGGACCCTCGCCCAGGGCATCAGCGTCAACGTCACCCTGATCTTCTCGATCGAGCGCTACCGCTCCGTCCTCCAGGCGTTCGCGATCGGCCTCGAGCAGGCGCGCGCCGACGGGATCGACCTCGGCCCGATCGGGTCGGTGGCGTCCTTCTTCGTCTCCCGGGTCGACTCCTCGGTGGACGCCGCACTGGAGAAGATCGGCACGCCGGAGGCCCTCGACCTGCGCGGGCAGGCCGCCGTCGCGAACGCCCGGCTCGCGTTCGAGGCCTACGAGCAGTTCGTCGGCACGGACGAGTGGCGGTCGCTCGCGGCGTCCGGCGCGCACCCGCAGCGGCCGCTGTGGGCGTCGACCGGCGTGAAGAACCCCGAGTACTCGGACACCCTGTACGTCTCCGAGCTGGTCACGGACGGCGTCGTGAACACGATGCCCGAGCCGACCCTGCAGGCGTTCGCCGACCACGGCGTCGTCACGGGCGACACGGTCCGCGGCACCGCGGGCGCCGCGCGGCGCACGATCGAGACCATCGAGTCGTTCGGCGTCTCCCTCGCCGAGGTCACCGACCACCTCGAGACGGACGGCGTCCGCAAGTTCGAGGACTCCTGGACCGAGCTCCTGGACACCGCGTCCGCCGGGCTGAAG
Organism: Isoptericola sp. NPDC056578; assembly: GCF_042793275.1. NCBI lineage: Bacteria > Bacillati > Actinomycetota > Actinomycetes > Micrococcales > Promicromonosporaceae > Isoptericola > Isoptericola sp. NPDC056578. The sequence continues at coordinate 21,920 of NZ_JBHTVC010000004.1, read as the reverse complement.
GCCCAGGGGGCCTGAGCCCTCACCCCGGGGGCGCCACGGCGCCCCCGGGCCCGCACCACCTCCCGCCCGCACGACGAAGAACGGTGCCCACCTCGTGAGACCGGCCAAGATCACCGCCGAGCACAACCCCCTGCGCGACCCCCTCGACCTGCGGCTCCCCCGCATCGCCGGCCCCAGCGGCCTGGTGATCTTCGGGGTCACGGGCGACCTGTCGCGCAAGAAGCTCATGCCCGCCGTCTACGACCTGGCGAACCGCGGCCTGCTGCCGCCCGGCTTCGCGCTGACGGGCTTCGCCCGTCGCGACTGGGAGGACGAGGACTTCGCCCAGGTCGTGCACGACGCGGTCAAGGAGCACGCCCGCACACCGTTCCGCGAGGCCACGTGGCGCCAGCTCGCCGAGGGCATCCGCTTCGTGCAGGGCTCGTTCGACGACGACGAGGCGTTCGAGCGCCTGCGCCAGACGGTCGAGCAGCTCGACGCCGAGCGCGGCACCGGCGGCAACCACGCCTTCTACCTGTCCGTGCCGCCCAGCGCGTTCCCGATCGTGTGCCGGCAGCTGTCCGAGTCGGGGCTCTCCAAGTCGTCCCCGGACGCGTGGCGCCGCGTCGTCATCGAGAAGCCCTTCGGGCACGACCTCGAGAGCGCGCGCGAGCTGGACGCCGTCGTCTCCCAGGTCTTCGACCCGGAGTCGGTGTTCCGCATCGACCACTACCTCGGCAAGGAGACGGTCCAGAACCTCCTCGCCCTGCGGTTCGCGAACCAGATGTTCGAGCCGCTGTGGAACAGCAACTACGTCGACCACGTGCAGATCACGATGGCCGAGGACATCGGCATCGGCGGGCGGGCGAGCTACTACGACGGCATCGGCGCCGCCCGCGACGTGATCCAGAACCACCTGCTGCAGCTCCTGGCGCTCGTCGCCATGGAGGAGCCGGTCAACTTCGACGCCGAGGCCCTGCGCGCCGAGAAGATCAAGGCGCTCTCCTCGGTGCGGCTCCCCCGCGACCTCGGGCGTCACACCGCACGCGGCCAGTACGCCTCCGGGTGGCAGGGCGGCGAGAAGGTCGTCGGGTTCCTCGAGGAGGAGGGCTTCAACCCCGACTCCACGACCGAGACCTTCGCCGCGGTCAAGCTCGAGATCGACAACCGGCGCTGGGCGGGCGTGCCCTTCTACCTGCGCACGGGCAAGCGCCTGGGCCGCCGCGTCACCGAGGTGGCCGTCGTCTTCAAGAAGGCGCCGCACCTGCCGTTCGAGTCGTCGCTCACGTCCGACCTGGGCAACAACGCGCTGGTCATCCGCGTGCAGCCCGACGAGGGCGTCACCCTCCGGTTCGGTGCGAAGGTGCCCGGTACCGCGATGGAGGTCCGCGACGTCACGATGGACTTCGGCTACGGCCACTCGTTCACCGAGTCGTCCCCCGAGGCCTACGAGCGCCTCATCCTCGACGTCCTCCTCGGCGACCCGCCGCTCTTCCCGACGCGCGAGGAGGTCGAGCTCTCCTGGAAGATCCTCGACCCGGTCACCGCGTACTGGGCGGGCAAGGGCAAGCCGGAGCAGTACGCCTCGGGCACCTGGGGCCCGGAGTCCGCCGACAAGATGATGGCCCGCGACGGCCGCTCGTGGCGGCGCCCGTGAGGCCCTCCGGCGCCCCCGACGACGCCGCCCGCGCCGCGGCGAGCCGCATCCACCCGCGCCGCATCCACCCGCGCCGCACCCAGCGAGGAGAGCCCCGATGATCATCGACATGCCGGACACGACCACGAACGCGGTCGGCAAGCGGCTCGCCCACCTGCGCGACGAGGGCGGCGCCGTGGCGCTCGGCCGGGTGCTCACCCTCGTCGTCGTCGCGGAGGAGGCCGACATCGAGGACTCCGTCCGCGCCGCCAACCAGGCCAGCCACGAGCACCCGTGCCGGGTCGTCGTCATCGCGCCGCTCGCGCAGCGCGACCGCTCCGCGCCGCGGCTCGACGCCGAGATCCGCGTCGGCGGCGACGCCGGCGCCTCGGAGGTCGTCGTCCTGCGGGCCGGCGGGCCGATGCTCGACCACCCGGACACGCTCGTCATGCCCCTGCTGCTGCCGGACGCCCCGATCGTCGTCTGGTGGCCCACCGGCGGCCCGGACGCCCCGTCGGCGGACCCGATGGGCGCGATGGCCCAGCGCCGCATCACGGACACGACGACGGCAGCGGACCCGGTCGCGATGCTGCACCGGCTGGCGGGCACGTTCAGCCCCGGCGACACCGACCTGGCGTGGGCGCGCGTCACCCTGTGGCGCGGGCTCATCGCGGCCGCGGTGGAACAGCCGCCGTTCGAGCCCGTCACCGCGGTGACCGTCGAGGGGCAGGAGCAGCACACGTCGCTCGACCTGCTCGCCGCCTGGCTCGGCCAGCGCCTGCGCTGCCCTGCCACGGTCGTGCGCACCGACAGCGACGACGCGATCACCCGCGTGACCCTGGAGCGCAGGAGCGGGCCGATCGTGCTCGACCGCCCCGACGGCCGCGTCGTGTCGATCACGCAGCCCGAGAAGCCGGAGCGCCGCATGGCGCTGCCCATCCGCGCGCTGAGCGAGGCCCTCATCGAGGAGCTGCGGCGCCTCGACCCCGACGAGCTCTACGGCGAGGTGCTCACCAAGGGCCTCACGCGGGTCGAGACCGTCAAGGCGAAGTCGACGGCGAAGGCCCGGGCGTGAGCGCGCCGCTCGTCGTCGTGCACCCGGACCCGGCCGTCCTCGCGGAGGCCGCCGCGGCCCGGCTGCTCACCCGCCTGCTCGACGTGCAGTCGGTCCGCACGCCGGTGCACGCGGTGCTGACGGGCGGCACCGTGGGCATCAAGACGCTCGAGGCCGTGGCCGCGAGCCCGCTGCGTGCGGCCGTGGACTGGTCCGGGGTGCACCTGTGGTGGGGCGACGAGCGGTTCCTGCCGGACGGCGACCCCGACCGCAACGAGACCCAGGCCCGTGCCGCCCTCGTGGACTCGCTCGTCGCGGAATCCGGCCTGCCCGGCGCCCACGTGCACGCGATGCCCGCGCGCGGCGCCGTGCTCGACGGCGACACCGTCGAGACGCCGGAGCAGTCGGCCGCGGCCTACGCGGCCGAGCTCGCGGCCTTCGCCCCCTCGCCCGCGGCCGACTCGCAGGAGCCGTCCGTGCCGGAGTTCGACGTGCTGCTGCTGGGCATGGGGCCGGACGGGCACGTCGCCTCGTTGTTCCCCGGGCACGACGGCCTGTCGGCCCGCGGCGCGACGGTCGGGGTGCACGGTTCCCCGAAGCCGCCGCCGGAGCGCGTCTCGCTCACGTTCGACGCCCTGCGGCGGGCGCGCGAGGTGTGGGTCGTCGCGGCCGGTGCCGAGAAGGCGGCCCAGGCCGCCGCCGCCCTCGCCGGCGGCGCGGTGACCGACGTCCCGGCGGCCGGGGCCCGCGGCACCGAGGGCACGTTGTGGCTCCTGGACGCCGCCGCCGCGGCCGGCCCGGCCGCCTGACCTGCTAGCTCGCCGACCGGTGCCGGTCGGCGAGCAGGCGGGCGGGCGTCTCGTCGTCGAACTCGGCGAAGAACTCCCCCACCCGTTCGGTGAGCTCGCTCATCCCGTCGCACGCGAACAGGGTCGGTTGGTAGTGCGAGATGTCGTACTCCACGGTGCCCATGGAGTAGAAGTCGAGCGGCAGGATCGTGGCGCCACGGAACTCCTCGATCTCGCCGTACGAGGACAGCAGGCCGGCGCCGTACGCGCGCAGCTCCCCGTCCTCGTACATCACGCCGAACTCGATGGTGAACCAGAAGACGTCCGCCACGAACTGCAGTCCCTCGGCCGTCTCGCAGCGCCGCGCGGCCTCGCCCGCCCGGCGCTTCACCTCGGCGATCGCCGGGTTGGCGAGCAGGTTCCCGTGCCCGACGACCTCGTGGATGATGTCCGGCTCGGGGGTGTACAGGGGCTGCGACCCGTGGCGCAGGTACTGCGTGGAGTGGAAGACGCCGTCGGCGAGCGACCCGTAGAACTGGTCCAGGGGCACCAGCCCCGCGGCGGGGTGGAGCCGGAAGCCGCTGAGCGGCTCCAGGCCCGCGCTCACCTCGTCGAGCTGCGGCACCCGGTCGGTCGGCAGGCCGAGGGCTTCCTTGCCCTCGAGGTACCCACGGATCGCCAGGCGCTCGTGCTTGGGCGCGAGCTCGGCGCACACGGTGCGCCAGATCTCGTTCTCCCCGTCGGTGTACTCGACGCGGGGCACGGGGTCTCCCGGCGACCAGCGCAACGCAGGGCCGGCGATGACCTCCCGGCGGCGCCGGTACTCCGGGTCGTTCGCGCCGGGGTGGTCGTCCGTGAGGTGCACCGTGACGCCGTGCTCGTCCTCGGTGACGGGGGCGTAGAGCTGTCCTTCCTCGAACATGCGGCCAGACTACGCCACCGTCTCGACAGGTGGACACCCCGTCGGGTCGGAGCCCGACCCGCCGCCGTCAGCTCGCCCGGCGCAGGCCCGTCCGGCGTGCCCGCAGGGTCGCGAGCGCCTCCTCGAGGAGGGCGGCGCCGTCCTCCTCGGACCGGCGTTCCTTCACGTATGCGAGGTGCGTCTTGTACGGCTCGTTCCGCACCGGCTCCGGCGGGTTGGCCGCGTCCAGCCCGGCGGGGAAGCCGCAGCGCGGACAGTCCCAGAACTCCGGGGGCTCGACGCCCTCGTTCGCCGAGAAGCTCGGCGTCGTCTCGTGCCCGTTCGCGCACCAGTACGAGACCCGCACCCGGGGTGCCGCCTCGCCGCGCTCGGACTCTCCCAGCGGACCCGCGCCCACGCGCGAGCCCCGGATCGCATGACCGGCTGTAGCCACGTCCTGTCGTCCTCACCTTCGACTCAGTGGGCGTACGCCCACGGACGATCTTCGTGAACCGTGGAGCCGGGCTCGCCACCCGGCTCCGTTGCCCCCGCACCGGCCGAGCCTGAGCCCGGGCCGGTGACGGTCGCGGTCGTGCGGCCTCAGCTCACCTTCGTGATGAGGCCGAGCAGCACGATCACGACGAACCAGACGAGTGCGAAGCTCACCGTGATCCGGTTGAGGTTGCGCTCGGCGACGCCGGAGCTTCCGGCGGCGCTCGAGATCCCCCCGCCGAACATGTCGGACAGACCGCCGCCCTTGCCCTTGTGCATCAGGATGAGCAGGGTCAGGAAGGCGCTGGTGATCACCAGGAGAACCTGAAGGATGATCTGCAAAACGTCCACGGTGTCCTCGGCTGTCCTCGTTCGTCGTCCGCCCCGCGGGGCGGGCTTCTGTTCGTCACCCGACCAGGACGTCGTCCCGGCCGGGTCAAGAGTAAGTGACGGACGCCTCTCGAGGCGAACACCGATGTTTCCATCGGGTGACGATCCTCGGGAGGCGTCCGTCGGACGGGTCCGGGCCCGCCGTGGGGTGTCGCGTCAGGCGACGTGCGACTGGTAGCGCGCGATCTTCGCGAACTCGACCGGGTCGAGGCTCGCGCCACCGACGAGCGCGCCGTCGACGTCGGGCTGCGCCATGATCTGCGCGACGTTGCCCGACTTGACCGACCCGCCGTACAGCACGCGCACGCCCGCGGCGAGCTCGGCGTCGTACAGCTCCGCGAGGCGGCCGCGGATCGCACCGCAGACCTCCTGCGCGTCGTCCGGTGTCGCGACCTCGCCGGTGCCGATCGCCCAGACGGGCTCGTAGGCGATGACGACCTGCGCGGCCTGCTCCGCCGGCACGTCGGCGAGGGCGGCGTCGACCTGCGCGAGGGTGTAGGACACCTGCTCGCCGGCCTTGCGCACGTCCAGCCCCTCCCCGACGCACAGGATCGGCACGAGCCCGTGCTCGAAGGCGGCACGCACCTTGGCGTTCACGAGCGCGTCGTCCTCGGCGTGGTACTCGCGGCGCTCGGAGTGCCCGACCGCCACGTACGTGCAGCCCAGGCGGGCCAGCATCGGGCCCGAGATCTCGCCCGTGTAGGCGCCCGACGCGTGCGTCGACAGGTCCTGGGCGCCGTAGCGCACCCCGAGCTTGTCGGCGTCCACGAGGGTCTGCACGGAGCGCAGGTCGGTGAACGGCGCCAGGACGGCGACCTCCACGGCCTCGTAGTCGTGCTTCGCGTCCTTGAGCGTCCACGCGAGCTTCTGCACCGCGGCGATCGCCTCGGTGTGGTCCAGGTTCATCTTCCAGTTGCCCGCCATCAGGGGCGTGCGGGTGGTGGCCACGATGGGCTCCTCGTTCTCTCGTGCTGGGGTGGGAAGGATCGGAAGGCTGTCAGTCCGCGAGGACCGCGAGGCCCGGGAGCTCCTTGCCCTCGAGCAGCTCCAGGCTGGCGCCGCCGCCGGTGGAGATGTGGCTGAAGCCGTCCTCGTCGAAGCCGAGCGCGCGCACGGCCGCGGCCGAGTCGCCACCGCCCACGATCGAGAACGCGCCGGCCGCGGTCGCGTCGACGATGCCCTGCGCGACGGCGCGGGTGCCCGCGGCGAACGCCGCGAACTCGAACACGCCCATCGGGCCGTTCCAGACGACCGTCTTCGCGTCCGCGAGCCGCGCGGCGAACAGCGCACCGGACTCGGGGCCGATGTCGAGGCCCATCGTCCCGTCGGGGATCTGGTCGGCCGGGACGGTGCGGTGGGGCGCGTCGGCGGCGAACGAGTCGGCGGCGACGATGTCGGTCGGGAGCACGATCTCCACGCCCGACTCGGCGGCCTGGGCGAGATACCCCTTGACGGTGTCCACCTGGTCGGCCTCGAGCAGCGACGAGCCCACCGAGTGGCCCTGCGCGGCGAGGAAGGTGAAGACCATGCCGCCACCGATGAGCAGCCGGTCCGCCTTCGTCAGGAGGTTCTCGATGACGCCGAGCTTGTCGGAGACCTTCGAGCCGCCCAGGACGACGGCGTACGGGCGCTGCGGGTCGGTGGTGGCGCGCGAGAGCGCCTCGACCTCCTTGAGGACGAGGTCGCCGGCCGCGGCCGGGAGCAGCTTCGCGACGTCGTAGACCGACGCCTGCTTGCGGTGCACGACGCCGAAGCCGTCGGACACGAACGCGTCGGCCAGCGCGGCCAGCTCGCCGGCCAGCTCCTCGCGCTCCGCGTCGACCTTCGAGGTCTCGCGCGCGTCGAACCGGACGTTCTCCAGGAGCGCGACCTGGCCGTCGGCCAGGGCGGCGACGGTCTCCTGGGCCGACGGCCCGGTCACGTCGGCCGCCAGGGCCACGTCCTGGCCCAGCAGCTCGCCGAGGCGCGCGGCCACGGGCGCCAGGGAGTAGGCGGGGTTCGGCTCGCCCTTGGGGCGGCCGAGGTGGGCGGTCACGACCACGCGCGCGCCGGCGTCCGTGAGGCGCTTCAGCGTGGGCAGCGCGGCCTTGATCCGGCCGTCGTCGGTGATGGTGGTGCCGTCGAGCGGCACGTTGAAGTCCGAGCGGACGAGGACGCGCTTGCCGCGCAGCTCGCCCAGGGTGTCGATGGTCTTCATGGGGCACACCTGTCCGTCAGGGCCCGGTGCGCGCGGCGCGACCCTCATGCGTCCGCACGTCCTGGGCCGGGGTGATCTGGTCCGTACATGACGACGTCCGCGTGCGCGGCCGGAGTTCGGCGCGCACGCGGACGTCGTGACTCACGCTCGAGCGGTGTCGGGCGCCGGAGTCGTCAGAGCTTCTCGCCGACGTGGACGGTCAGCGCGACGAGCGAGTTGGAGTAGCCCCACTCGTTGTCGTACCACGAGACGACCTTGACCTGGTTGCCGATCACCTTGGTCAGCTTCGAGTCGAAGATGCTCGTGTGCGGGTTGGTGACGATGTCCGACGACACGATCTCGTCGTCCACGTACTCCAGGGTGCCCTTGAGCGGGCCCTCGGCGGCGGCCTTGACCGCGGCGTTGACCTCCTCGACCGTGACCTCCTTCGGGGCCTCGAAGGTGAGGTCGGTGGCCGAACCGGTGATGACCGGGACGCGCAGGGCGTAGCCGTCGAGCTTGCCCTTCAGCTCCGGGAGCACCAGGGCGACGGCCTTGGCGGCACCCGTGGTGGTCGGCACGATGTTCTGCGCGGCGGCGCGGGCGCGGCGGAGGTCCTTGTGCGGGCCGTCCTGCAGGTTCTGGTCGCCGGTGTACGCGTGGATCGTCGTCATGAGGCCACGCTCGATGCCGATCGAGTCGTTGAGGGCCTTGGCGAGCGGCGCGAGGCAGTTCGTCGTGCACGACGCGTTGGAGATGATGTGGTGCGCGGCCGGGTCGTACTGGTCGTTGTTCACACCCATGACGAAGGTCGCGTCCTCGTTCTTCGCCGGGGCGGAGATGATGACCTTCTTGGCGCCGGCGTCGATGTGCGCCTTGGCCTTGGTGGCGTCGGTGAAGAAGCCGGTGGACTCGATGACGATGTCCGCGCCCAGCTCGCCCCAGGGGAGGTTCGCGGGGTCGCGCTCCGCGAGCGCACGGATCTTCTGGCCGTCGACGATGATGTTCTCGTCGTCGAAGTCGACCGACTTCGGGAAGCGGCCGAGCACCGTGTCGTACTTGAGCAGGTGGGCCAGAGTCTTGTTGTCGGTCAGGTCGTTGACGCCGACGACCTCGATGTCCGCACCCGACTCCACGAGAGCGCGGTAGAAGTTCCGTCCGATCCGACCGAAGCCGTTGATCCCGACGCGGATGGTCACGATTGCCCTCCTCAGGGCGCGCCGGTGAGATCCCGGCGCACACGGTTGATGCCGACTTCCGCACGCCGCGAGGGGCGTGCTGATGATTCACGTCGTGACCCCGGAACCACCCGACGTTTTTCCACCGGGCGGTCAGCCTCGGGTCACGTCGTCGTCACCTGACGGAATGAGCCTATACCCGAACGGGCCGTGCCGCTGACCCTCGACGGCACCGTGAGACATGTGGTCTGACCATATGGACAGGACCCGGGCCAGAGCCGGACGACGCGCGTCGCGAGGCCTGTCCGCCCGGGCGGCCGGACGCCGTCAGAGGTCGAGGAGCTCCGGGCTCAGGCCGGACTCGGTGTCCGGGATCCCGACCTCGAGCGCCCGCTTGTCCGCCGTCGACAGGAGCCGCCTGATCCGGCCCGCGACGGCGTCCTTGGACAGCGGCGGGTCCGCCAGCTGCCCCAGCTCCTCCAGGGAGGCCTGCTTGTGCGCCAGGCGCAGCTCCCCCGCCTGGCGCAGGTGCTCGGGCACGTCCTCGCCCAGGATCTCGAAGGCGCGCTGCACCCGGGCGCCGGCCGCCACGGCGGCCCGCGCCGACCGCCGCAGGTTCGCGTCGTCGAAGTTCGCGAGCCGGTTGGCCGTGCCGCGCACCTCGCGCCGCGCACGCCGCTCCTCCCAGATCTCGCGGGTGCGGACGGCACCCATGCGCCGCAGGATCTCCCCGATCGCCTCGCCGTCGCGGACCACGACGCGGTCCACGCCCCGCACCTCCCGGGACTTCGCCTGCACGCCCAGGCGCCGCGCGGCGCCGACCAGCGCGAGCGCCGCCTCGGGCCCGGGGCACGTGACCTCCAGCGCCATCGACCGGCCGGGCTCCGTCAGCGACCCGTGCGCGAGGAACGCGCCCCGCCACACCGCCTCGGCCTCCGCGACGCCCGCCGACACGACCTCCGGGGCCAGGCCGCGCACCGGCCGCCCCCGGGAGTCCAGCAGGCCCGTCTGGCGGGCGAGCGACTCGCCGTCGCGCACCACCCGCACCACGTACCGGTTGTTCTTGCGCAGCCCCCCGGCCTGCACCACGATCAGGTCGCTCGTGTGCCCGTAGAGCTCCGTGATCGACTGCCGCAGCCGCGCCGCGGCCGCCTCGTCGTCGAGCTCCGCCTCGATCACCACGCGGCCCGAGATGATGTGCAGCCCGCCGGAGAACCGCAGCGTCGCCGAGACCTCGGCCTTGCGGCACGACGTCCGGGTCACCTTGATCCGCGCGAGCTCGTCCTTCACCTCTGCCGTCAGCGCCATGGCGTCATCCTGCCACGCGAGGCAAGCACCCCGAGCCGTCGGCAGCGTGCCGCCGGGCAGCGGTCACACGTCCCCGTAGACGCCCTCGAACACGTCCCGGTAGGCCGCCGCGAGGCGCAGCGGGTCGTGGCGTGCCGTCCCGTCGCCGCGACGCACCTGGCGCATGAGGAGCCGGGCGCCCACGGCCTGGGCGGCGTCGGCGAGCTCGTCCACGTCCTCCACGGCCGACGGGTCGGCCAGCACCGCGTCGACGCGCAGCCCCGGCGCGTGCCGGTACAGCGCCTCGAGATGGTCGGTCGCGGTCAGCCCCTGGGTCTCGCCGCGCTCGGCGGCCAGGTTGAGCGTCACGCACACGCGCGCGTCGGTCTCGTGCAGAGCCTTCGCGAGCTCCGGCACCAGCAGGTGCACGAGCACCGACGAGTACCAGGATCCCGGGCCCAGCACGACCCAGTCCGCGGTGCGGACCGCCTCCACAGCCTCCGGGCACGCCGGCGGGTCCGCCGGCACCAGCCGCAGCTGCTCGATCCGGCCCTCGGACACGGCGACGCGGCTCTGCCCGACGACGGTGTCGAGGGTCGCCACGCCGTCGCGACGCACGTCCGCCTCGACCACGAGGGGCACCGACGCCATGGGCAGCACGCGACCCCGCGCGCCGAGCAGCCGGCCGACCCAGTCGAGCCCCGTCACCGTGTCGCCGAGCAGCTCCCACAGCGCGACGATCAGGAGGTTGCCCATGGCGTGCTTGTCCAGGCTGCCGCCCGAGACGAACCGGTGCTGCAGCAGGTCGCTCCAGGTGCGGCCCCACTCGGAGTCGTCGCACAGCGCCGCGAGCGCCATCCGGAGGTCGCCGGGCGGCAGCACGTCGAGCTCGTCACGGAGGCGGCCCGACGACCCGCCGTCGTCCGCGACCGTCACGACGGCGGTCAGCCGGTCGGACATCAGGCGCAGCGCGGACAGGCTGGCGAACAGGCCGTGCCCTCCCCCGAGCGCCGTCACCGCCGGCGCCCCCGGGCTCCCGACCGGCGCCGTCACTCCTTCCCCAGGTCGCGCGCCGTGAGGGAGACCCGCTGGCCCGCGTCCCGCAGCCGCTGGGCGATCTCGCCCGCGATCGCGACCGAGCGGTGCTTGCCCCCCGTGCACCCGACGGCGATCGTCACGTACCGCTTCTCCTCGGCCAGGTAGCCGGCGAGGACCGGCTCGAGCGCCGCCACGTACCGGTCCACGAACTCCTGCGCCCCGGGCCGGGCGAGCACGTACTCCCGCACCGGGGCGTCGCGCCCCGTGAGGTGACGCAGCTCGGTGATCCAGTACGGGTTCGCCAGGAAGCGCACGTCCACGACGTGGTCGGCGTCGAGCGGGATGCCGTACTTGAAGCCGAAGGCGAGCACGTTCACGCGCAGCGCGTCGGGCGCGCCGTCCGCGACGGCGGCGCGCACCTCGCGCGCGAGGTCGTGCACCGACAGCTCCGACGTGTCGATGACGACGTCGGCGCGCTCGGCGATCGACGCGAGCGCACGACGCTCCTCGCCGATGCCGTCGAGGATCCGGCCCTCGCCCTGCAGGGGGTGCGGGCGGCGGACGCTCTCGTAGCGCCGCACCAGGGTCTCGTCGCGCGCGTCCAGGAACAGGATCCGGTAGTTCACCCCGGCGTCGCGCAGGTGCTGCAGCACCCGGGTGAGCTCGGCGAAGTACTCCCGCCCGCGCACGTCGACCACGACCGCCAGCCGCTCCACGGAGGAGCCGGCCCGGGTCATGAGGTCGACGAGCGGCACGATCATCATCGGCGGCAGGTTGTCGACCACGAACCAGTCGAGGTCCTCGAGGACGCCCGCGGCACGCGAGCGCCCGGCGCCCGACATGCCGGTGATGATCAGGACCTCGGTCTCGGCCTGCTCCGGAGCCGGGGTCGTGGCCTCGATCTCGGGGATGCCCTGCGGGACGGTGATGGGGTCCGGCTCGCTCATGCGCCCAGCATGCCAGGACCCGCACCGTCGTGGCTGGTCGGCGCGCTGCCGGCGCCGGTCGGCACGTCCGCCGAGGTCGCCCCGGACGCCGCGTCGGGTGCGCCGCCGTCCCTGCCGAGGGCGGCGACCACCGCCTCCGCCGTGCGCCTGCCCATCCCCCGCACCGCGGCGATCTCGTCGACGCTGGCCGCGCGCAGCTTCTTCACCGACCCGAACGTGGTCAGCAGCGCCTTGCGACGGGTGGGCCCGAGGCCGGGCACGTCGTCCAGGGCCGACGTGATCATGCCCTTGCTCCGACGCCGCCGGTGCTGCGTGATGGCGAACCGGTGGGCCTCGTCTCGCACGCGCTGCAGCAGGTAGAGGCCCTCCGAGGAGCGCTGCAGGATCACCGGGTAGTCCTCGCCGGGCACCCAGACCTCCTCGAGCCGCTTCGCGAGCCCGCAGAGCGCGACGTCGGTGACGCCCAGCTCGTCGAGGGCGCGCTGCGCCGCCGCCACCTGCGGCGGCCCGCCGTCGACGACCACGAGGTTCGGCGGGTACGCGAACCGCTTGCGCTCCCCCGGCTCCTCGGCCGGCACCTCGCCCGAGGGCGGACGGGCGGGGACCCGTGCGGACGCCCTCGCACCGTCGCGGTCGTCGTCGCTGTCGTCGAGCTCCACGTCGCCCGACGCCAGCCGGTCGGCCAGGTATCGCCGGAACCGGCGCGTGATCACCTCGTGCATGGCCGCCGTGTCGTCCCGTGCCCCGTCGCCCTCGGGCCCGCGGACCGAGAAGGTGCGGTACTCGCTCTTGCGCGGCAGACCGTCCTCGAACACCACCATCGACGCCGACTGGTACGTGCCCTGCGTGTGGGAGATGTCGTAGCACTCGATGCGCAGCGGGGCGGACTCCAGCCCCAGCGCCTCCTGGATCTCCCGGAGCGCCTGGCTCCGGGTGGTGAGGTCGCCCGCACGGCGGGTCCGGTGCAGGGTCAGGGCGTGCTCCGCGTTCGCCCTCACGGTGGCGGCGAGCTCGCGCTTGTCGCCACGCTGCGGCACCCGCAGCTCCACCCGGGCTCCGCGCAGGCCGCTCAGCCACGCCGTCATCTGCTCCGGGTCCGGTGGCAGCACCGGGACCAGCACCTCCCGCGGGACGGCGTCGCGCGTCTCGCGCCGGGACGCGGCGCGGCCCTCGGTGTCGAGGTCGGCCACCTCCGCCGCCGCGCGCGCGTCCTCGACCGCGCCGTACACCTGCTGCAGCAGGTGCTCGACGAGCTCCGCGTCCGTGACGTCCTCGACCTTCTCCACCACCCAGCCGCGCTGCCCGCGGATGCGCCCGCCGCGCACGTGGAACACCTGGACGGCGGCCTCGAGCTCGTCCCCCGCCAGGGCGAAGATGTCGGCGTCGGTCGCGTCCGGGAGCACGACGGCGTTCTTCTCCGTGGCGCGGCGCAGCGCCTGGATGTCGTCGCGCAGCCGGGCCGCCTGCTCGTACTCCATGGACGCGGCGGCCTCGTTCATGCGTGCGGTGAGGCGCCGCTCGAACCGCTGGGTGTCGCCGGCCATGAAGTCGCAGAAGTCCTGCGCCAGCTGCTTGTGGTCGTCGACGGTGATGCGCCCGACGCAGGGCGCCGAGCACTTGTCGATGTACCCGAGCAGGCACGGTCGGCCGGTCTGGTGCGCTCGGCGGTAGACGCCCGCGGAGCAGGTGCGGATCGGGAAGACCCGCAGCAGGAGGTCGAGGGTCTCGCGGATCGCCCAGGCGTGGCCGTACGGTCCGAAGTAGCGCGTGCCGGGGCGCTTGGCGCCGCGCATCACCTGGGCGCGGGGCACCTCCTCCCCCATGGTCACCGCGAGGAACGGGTACGACTTGTCGTCGCGGTACTTCACGTTGAACCGCGGGTCGTACTCCTTGATCCACGAGTACTCGAGCGCCAGGGCCTCGACCTCGGTGCCCACCACCGTCCACTCGACCGACGCCGCCGTGGTCACCATGCTCTGCGTGCGGTGGTGCAGGTGGGCGACGTCCTGGAAGTAGCTCGACAGCCGCGCCCGCAGGTTCTTCGCCTTGCCCACGTAGATCACGCGGCCGTGCGCGTCGCGGAACCGGTAGACGCCGGGCGACGTGGGGATCTCCCCCGGCTTCGGGCGATAGGTCGCTGGGTCGGCCATGCCGTCAGCCTAGGTCAGGCCACCGACGCCCCGGCGTCGCGACCGGCGGCCCGGAGCCGGGGCCGGCTACTTCATCGTGCCCGCCGAGACCGACCCCTGGAGCTGTCGCTGGAAGATCAGGTACGCGATGAGCACCGGCACGATCGTCACCACCACCGCCGCGAACATCGCGCCGAAGTCCACGGCGTACCCCGCCGACGACACGAACGCGGCCAGCCGTTGGGACAGGACGTAGTTCTGCTGCTCGGGGTTCAGCGCGATCGGGAGGATGAACTGGTTCCACAGTCCCAGGAAGTTGAAGATCGCCACCGACGCCATGCCCGGCCGCGCCATGGGCATCATCACCTGGAAGAAGGTCCGCCAGTGCCCCGCGCCGTCGATCGCCGCCGCCTCGGCGATGTCGTCCGGCAGGCCTCGGAAGAACGCGTAGAGGAAGAACACCGTGAAGGGCAGCGCGAACGCCACGTACACGACGATCAGCCCTGGCAGCGTGCCGAGCAGGCCGGCGTTCTGGAGCACGAAGAACAGCGGGACGATCGCGAGGAAGACCGGGAACGTCAGGCCCGCCAGCATGAGGTAGTAGATCGCCCGTCGCCCGGGGAACTCGAAGCGGGCGAGCACGTAGGCGCACATCGCCCCGAGGAGCATGACGAGCACCAGGGCGGTCCCGACCACGATGATGGTGTTCACGAAGGCTCGGCCGATCTGGGCGTCGACCCACGCGTTCTCGTAGTTCGTGAACGACCAGTTCGCCGGCAACGAGAACGGCGAGGCGAAGATCTCCGCGCTCGTCTTGAAGGATCCGATGAACACCCAGATCATCGGCGCGATGACGAGGATGCACCAGATCACGAGGACGGTGTGGGAGACCCCGGCCGCGAGACGGTCGCCGCCGGCCGCGTGGGCGGCCCGGGACCGCGGGACGGCGCGAGCCGTGCGCGGCATCGCCTGGGCGTGGGCGGTCATCCTCGGCCCCTCTCGCTGCGCCCGCCGGCGAGGCGGTTCACGGTGAACACCAGCGCGGCGAACACCAGGGTCACGATCGCCATCGCCACGCCCATCGCGCTGGCGTAGCCGAACTTCCCCTCCGTGAACGCCGTGCGGAACAGCTGCTGGGACATCACGAGCGTCGAGTTGTCCGGGCCGCCCTGGGGGTTGAGCGCCTGCACGTACACGAAGAGGTCGAGCGCGATGATCCCGAGGTAGATGTAGGCGGTCTGCACGTTGTCCCGGATGAGCGGCAGGGTGATGGACCACGACGTGCGCCACCGTCCGGCGCCGTCGATCCGCGACGCCTCGTAGATCTCCGACGGCACGCCCTTGATCGCCGCGATGAACAGCAGCATGTAGAAGCCGACGAACCCCCACACGACGACGAACATCGTCACCGGCATCGCGGTGCCCACGTTCCCCAACCAGGCGAACGACTGGAAGCGGTCCAGCCCGAGCCCCGTGAGGACGCCGTTGACGAGCCCGTTGCTCGGGTCGAGGATCAGGCGCCACATGATGCCGACGGCGATGGCCGGGATCACGTAGGGGAAGAGGGAGACCACGCGGTAGAAGCCCGCGGCGCGGACGCCGCGCACCTGTCCCTTGCCCGACCCGCCGACCGTGATGAGGATCGCGAACGTCAGGGCGATGGCGATGGTGATGAGCGGGATGAACAGACCGAACATCACGCTGTTGCCGACGGCGTTGACGAACCGCGGGTCCTGCAGCAGCGTCGTGAAGTTGGCCAGACCGACGACGTCGAACTGGGTGGAGAAGCCCGACCAGTTGGTGAGGGCGTAGAACGCGGCCTGCACGAACGGCCAGATCACGAAGACGAGGAACAGCGCGAGCGGCAGACCGAGGCAGACGACGAAGAAGCTCACGGTGTCGAACGACCACCCACCGGCCCGCCGCCGGCGGGGGCCCGGGGCCGGGCCCCCCCCCGCCCCCCCCCCCCGGGGGCGGGTCTGGCCCCCGCCC
>NZ_JBHTVC010000004.1:0-5923 GCF_042793275.1 Isoptericola sp. NPDC056578 | reverse complement strand
TTAACACGACGACGCGTAACCGCGCGTGCGGCCCCCCGTGGCCGAGCCCTAACAAGCACCGGGGGTCCACCCCCCCCCCCCCGGCCCGCCGCGGGCGGGGCCCGTTGCCGGGCCCCGCCGCGGCCCCCTCGCCGGTGGGCAGGATCTGCCCGGCGCCGGGGATGGCGGTCATGACACCTCGATCTTGTCGATCGTGTCGTCGTTCGCGATGCGGTCCGTGATCGCCTGCAGCTCCTTGGTCAGGTCGGCGACCGACTTCTTGCCGTCGAGGAAGGAGTTCCAGATCGGGAGCTGCTCCTGGTTCATGCCGTACGTGTCGACGAACTTGAACGTGAAGATGTCCGCGCCGGCGGCGGCGATCATCTCGGACTGCGACACCAGCGCGGTGGACCCGAACCCGTCGTCCGGGACGATGCCCTTGACGACCGTCGGCGCCAGCTTCGTCTTGGAGAAGTTCGTCGCCGACTCCTTCGAGAGCATGATGCGGAGCAGCTCTTTGCCGCCCGCGACGCTCTTCGCCTGCGACGGCACGATGAAGGGCTCGCCGGCGGTCAGGTGCAGCGCGGTCGCGGGCATGGCGGCGTTCGCCGTGACGGAGAAGCTCGGCACGCCCTTCATCTGGAAGTCCGGCGCCGTCTGCTTCTTCATCTCGTTCTCGATCCACGACCCGGACGGGTAGAGCAGCGCCTCCTCCTTGTTGCTCCACTGGGCCTGCGCCGCGGTGAACTGCGTGCCCGAGCCGCCGGGCTTGAAGTACCCGGCGTCGATGATCTCCTTCATGATCGTGAACGTCGCCTGGAGCGCGTCGTTCGACCAGCACTCGGGCTTCAGGTTCTCGAGCGCCAGCCGGACCTCGTCGCCGCCCTCCTTGATGGCCGACTCGACCGCCAGGGTCTGGTAATAGGTGGCGGCCTCGGTGCCCCACAGGAAGAGGTACTTGCCGGCCTTCTTCGCCTCGGCGCCGAGGGCCTTGGCCTCCTCCCAGGTGGTGGGCGGCGTCCACCCGTTCTTCTCGAAGAGGCTGCCCGAGTACCAGACGCCGTAGACCGTCAGCGCGTAGTTGATCGCCGCGAGCTTGTCCCCGTAGGTCCCCGGCGCGAGGACGCCCTCGTAGAGGGTCTCCCTGATGGTCGTGCCCTCGACGTTGGGCGCGTCGATGATGTCCGTGAGGTCCTCGAGCTGGTCGAGGATCGTGTTGAACCCGATCGACTGGGCGCCGGAGTTGTCCACCAGGTCGGGCGGGTTGCCGCCGACGAACCGTGGCTGCAGCTCCGTGGCGATCTGCGTCGAGGGCGAGACCTTCACGGTCGAGCCGGCGTGCAACCCGGCGAGGACCGTGCCGGCGAACTCCACGTAGTCGACGCCGTAGCCGCCGTCGAAGATCACCGCGTCGACCGTGGTGTTCTCGGCCATGCCGAACGGGTTCTTCGCGTCCTGCTCGCCGCCGGGTGCGGCGCTGGTGGTCTCCTCGCCGCCTCCCCCACCCGTGGCGCACGCCGCGAGGGGGAGGCCGAACGGGACGGCGGCGGCCGTGTACATCACGGCACGGAGCACCGACCGACGGGAGGGCTGGGGGGTGATGTTGCTCTGGTCAGTGGTGAGGTTGTTGGTCATCGTCGTTGATGCCCTTCGTGTCAGGGTGCGTCGCTGGACGCCCCGTCAACCGTGCTGCCTGCCCGCTCGGGCCCTGCGCCGACCTCCTCGTCTCGCGCCACGGTGAGCCGTTGCGGCGGGTTCCGCACCGCTCACGGAAATATCTCCCATCCACCACGGGGATGGAGTGGAAAATATTCACGCGCGGACGCCACGTCAACAGCCGACACGACAGTGTGACCGGACTGGTATAGATCACCCGCTCGGGTCGGGGCGGCCCCTTACGGAGCCGGCGCCGCGAGCCGCACCGGCGCGGGCTCCACGAGAACCGCGAAGTTGACCGACCGAGCGATGAAGCACAGGGCGTGCGCGCGGTGGTGCAGCGCCGCCACCGCCTCGTCCGTCGCCTGCGGCCCCGCGTCGACGGTCACCCTCGGCCGCAGCGTGACGTCCGTGAACTGCCCCTCGCCCCGGGACTCCACGCGCATCGTGCCGGTCGTCTCGTCCACGTACTCACGGACCACGAGGCCGTGCTCGGCGGCCAGGTGCAGGAACCACAGCATGTGGCACTGCGCGAGGCTCGCGACGAACAGCTCCTCCGGGTTGTACCGCGCCGGGTCGCCCCGGAACGCGGGGTCGGCGCTGCCCGGAAGCGGCGGCTTGCCCGCGACGAGCACCGTGTGGTCCCGGGAGTACGACGTGTAGGACGTCGTCCCCGGTCCGCCACCGGGAGCAGCGGCACCGCCCTCGGCAGCATCGGGCCAGGCGACGGTCACGGCGTAGTTGTGGTGCGCACCCATGGCCACACGCTAGGGCGTCAGGCGGCGCTGCGCTTACCGGGACGCTTCGTCGTGGACTTCCCCGTCGCCTTCGTCTTCCCGGAGCCCTTCGCCGCCCCCTGGGCGGTGGCCTTCGCCGAGCCGCGGGCCCGCGGCGCCGACGAGGTCGACGTCGCGGCGGCGGACCTCGCCCGGCCGGCCGGGGCCGCCACCGGCACGGCCGGGTGCGCCTGGAGGATCGGCGCGAGGAACCGGCCCGTGTGGCTGGCCTCGACCCGCACGACCTCCTCAGGAGTCCCTTCCGCCACGACCGTCCCGCCGCCCGAGCCACCCTCAGGCCCCATGTCGACGATCCAGTCGGCGCTCTTGATGACGTCGAGGTTGTGCTCGATGACGAGGACGGTGTTGCCCTTCTCCACCAGCGACTGCAGCACGCCGAGCAGCTTGCGGATGTCCTCGAAGTGCAGGCCCGTGGTCGGCTCGTCCAGCACGTAGATCGTGCGGCCCGTGGAGCGCTTCTGCAGCTCGCTCGCGAGCTTGACCCGCTGCGCCTCACCGCCCGAGAGCGTCGGCGCCGGCTGCCCGAGGCGGACGTAGCCGAGGCCCACCTCGACCAGCGTGGTGAGGTAGCGCGAGATCGCGGGGAACGCCGCGAAGAACTCCGCGGCCTCCTCGATCGGCATGTCCAGCACGTCCGCGACCGTCTTGCCCTTGAAGTGCACCTCGAGGGTCTCGCGGTTGTAGCGCGCGCCGTGGCACACCTCGCACGGCACGTAGACGTCGGGCAGGAAGTTCATCTCGATCTTCAGCGTGCCGTCGCCCGCGCACGCCTCGCACCGGCCGCCCTTGACGTTGAAGGAGAAGCGCCCCGGCCCGTAGCCGCGGACCTTCGCCTCCTCCGTCTCCGCGAAGATCTTGCGGATCCGGTCCCACACGCCGGTGTAGGTGGCCGGGTTGGACCGCGGCGTGCGCCCGATCGGGCCCTGGTCGACGTGCACCACCTTGTCGAGCTGGTCCACGCCCGTGACCCGGGTGTGGCGGCCCGCCACCTGGCGCGCGCCGTTGAGCTCGTTGGCGAGCACGGTGTGCAGGATCGAGTTGACGAGCGTCGACTTGCCCGACCCCGAGACGCCGGTGACCGCCGTGAGCACCCCGAGCGGGAACGACACGTCGATCCCCCGCAGGTTGTTCTCCCGGGCACCGACGACCGTGACCTTCCGGCCGGGGTCGGTCGCACGGCGCTCCGCCGGCAGCGCGATGCTGCGCCGGCCGGAGAGGTAGGCGCCGGTCATCGAGCCCTCGGCCTCGAGGAGCCCGGCGTAGTCGCCCGAGTGCACCACGCGGCCGCCGTGCTCGCCCGCGCCGGGGCCGACGTCGACGATCCAGTCGGCCGCGCGGATGGTGTCCTCGTCGTGCTCGACGACGATCAGCGTGTTCCCGAGGTCCCGCAGGCGGGTCAGCGTCTCGATGAGGCGGTGGTTGTCGCGCTGGTGCAGGCCGATCGACGGCTCGTCGAGCACGTACAGCACGCCGACCAGGCCGGAGCCGATCTGGGTCGCGAGTCGGATGCGCTGGGCCTCCCCACCCGACAGGGTGCCCGCCGGGCGCTCGAGCGACAGGTAGTGCAGGCCCACGTCGACGAGGAACCCGAGCCGGGCGTGGATCTCCTTGAGCACCTCGGCCGCGATGGCACGCTCGCGCTCGCCCAGCTCGAGCCCGTCGAGGAAGTGCTTGGCCTGGTCGATCGGCAGCCGGCACACGTCCCAGATCGACTTGCCCCCCACCGTGACCGCGAGGACCTCGGGCTTGAGCCGCGCCCCCGAGCACACGGGGCACGGCACCTCCCGCATGTACGCCTCGTACTTCTCCTTCGACCAGTCGGACTCGGTCTCCCGGTGCCGCCGCTCCAGGAAGGTCACCGCGCCCTCGAAGCCCGTGGAGTACTGCCGTTCGCGCCCCCACCGGTTCTTGTACCGCACGTGCACCTGGTGGTTGCGGCCGAACAGGATCGCGTCGCGGGCGCGCTGCGGCAGGGCGCGCCACGGCACGTCCATGGAGAAGCTCATCTCCTCCGCCAGGGCGGTGAGCACCCGCTCGAAGTACTCGGACGACGTCTGCGCCCACGGCACGACGGCGCCGTCGCGCAGGGTCCTCTCCTCGTCCGGGACGACGAGGTCGGCGTCCACCTCGAGGCGGAAGCCGATGCCGGTGCACTCCGGGCACGCGCCGTACGGCGCGTTGAAGGAGAAGGTCCGCGGCTCGATCTCGTCGAGCGCGAGCGGGTGGTCGTTGGGGCACGCCCGCTTCTCCGAGAACTTGCGCACCCGGTCGAGGTCGTCGATGTCGGCGTCGACGAGCTCGACCATGACGAGGCCGCCCGCGAGCCGCAGCGCGGTCTCCACCGAGTCCGTCAGGCGACGCTGGACGCCGTCCCGTGACACGAGGCGGTCCACGACGACCTCGATGTCGTGCTTGAGCTTCTTCTCGAGCGTGGGCGGGCTGGTCAGCTGCACCACCTCGCCGTCGACCCGCGCGCGGGCGAAGCCCTGCGTCTGCAGCTCGGCGAACAGGTCGGCGTACTCGCCCTTGCGCCCCCGCACGACGGGCGCGAGCACCTGGTAGCGCGTGCCCTCCGGCAGCTCGAGGAGCTTGTCGACGATCTGCTGCGGCGTCTGCGAACGCACCGGTTCCCCGCACACGGGGCAGTGCTGCGTCCCCGCGCGGGCGAACAGCAGGCGCAGGTAGTCGTAGACCTCGGTGATCGTGCCGACCGTCGACCGGGGGTTGCGGTTGGTCGACTTCTGGTCGATCGACACCGCGGGCGAGAGGCCCTCGATGAAGTCGACGTCGGGCTTGTCCATCTGCCCGAGGAACTGGCGCGCATACGCGGAGAGCGACTCCACGTAGCGTCGCTGCCCCTCGGCGAAGATCGTGTCGAACGCCAGGGAGGACTTCCCCGAGCCGGACAGGCCGGTGAAGACGATCAGCTCGTCGCGCGGGAGGTCGAGCTCGATGTTGCGCAGATTGTGCTCGCGGGCGCCGGAGATGACGAGGCGGTTGCTCACCCGGGCATCCTACGTCGGAGCGCCGACATTCGTACAGGCGTTCTATGCGGTTTCCGGTGCCTGACCGGTCACACCCGGACGCTCTCCCTGACCCCGCCTGGACGCCCACCGCCCGCACCGGCCCGGGGTGCTTGGATACGGCCATGTCCGTCTACGCCGTCACGTACGTCTACGTCACCGACCCCGGCCGCCTCGCGGAGGTCCGGCCCGAGCACCGGGCGTTCCTCCGCGGCCTGCACGAGAGCGGCGCGCTCCGCGTGTCCGGCCCGCTGCCCGCCACGCCCGACGGCGAGCCCGGCGGCGCGCTCCTGGTCGTCGAGGCCGCCGACGCGACCGGGGCGCTCGAGCTGCTCGCGGCCGACCCCATGCGCCGCGAAGGACTGGTCGCGCACCGCGCGGCACGTGAGTTCGTCCCGGTGATCGGCGGCTTCGCCGCCTGACGCCCGTCGACGAGCGCGGGCCCCGGACGGCGTACCGTCCGGGGCC
>NZ_JBHTVC010000003.1:41361-156590 GCF_042793275.1 Isoptericola sp. NPDC056578 | reverse complement strand
GTAGTAGACGTCCCGAAGTGGAGGGCGCCCTGGCGCCCGTGAACGCTACCGTGCGCGCGAACCCCCGCCCGGCCTTCTTTTCGCGTCCTGGTCGTCGTGGCCGGCGTCGTGACAGGCTCGGGCCGTGAGCAGTCATCGGGTGGTGGTGGACGACGGCGAGCCGGGCCTGGTGCTGACGGTGCTGCCGGGCCTGGGGTACACGGCGGAGGGGCCGGTGCTGGCGCGGCCCTCCGCGGCGCTGAGAGCGGCCGGGTGGACGGTGCGGAGCGTGGTGTGGGGCGAGCGCCCGGACTTCGACGTGGCGCGGCGGGCGTACGCCGACGTGCTGCGTGACGGCGTCGCCGCCGCGCCGGACGCGGTGCACCTGGTGCTGGCGAAGTCGCTCGGCACGCTGGCGCTGCCCGTCGCCGTCGAGCTGGGGCTGCCCGGCGCGTGGCTGACGCCGCTGCTCACGACCGACCGGGCGCCGGAGGTGCGTGCCGCTTCCATGGGCCTGGGCGCGTCGGGCGTGCCGGCGCTGCTGGTGGGCGGCACCGCAGACGCGCTCTGGGACGGCGCGCTGGCCGCGGCGTCCGGGGTGCGCGTGCTCGAGGTGGACGGCGGCGACCACTCGCTCGAGGTCGACGGCGACCCCGGCCTGACGGCAGCGACGCTGGACGCCGTGACGGCCGCCGTCGTGGACCTGGCCGGAGCCGCCGTCGCCCGCTGACCGGCCCCGCGTCGTGGCCGAGTTGCGCCTCAACGTGCGAGCCGCTCGGTCGTGCACCACCCATGAGCCTGCCCCTGACGGCCCGGGGTGAGGCCGACCCACCCGAACTGCTGTCCAAGGGCTCAGTCGGCGACGACGAGGCCACCCGGCGAGTGCATGGTCGTCACGCAGTCGACGACCGTCCGGGGCAGGTCCGTGATCGGCAGCCCGTCGCGCTCCACCCGGCGCTCCGGCAGGCCTCGACGGCGCGCCGCAGCTCGGCACGGTCGTGATGGCGTGCGATCAGCACGGCGCGGGCGTCGTCGTCCATGGTCGGGAGCGTGCGCCCTGTCGAGGGCAGGGTCGGCGCGGCAGTTCTGTCCCACCGCGGCAGTTCGAATACCGCCGTGGGCTGGAACTGCCGTCGTGACGAGCCGGGCCAGAGCGCGACACGCGGTCGATCGTTACCCATCCTTAACAGTGATTTTCACCACGGGAGGCCATGATGGCGATATGTTCCACGGCAACGTCGTCGTGCCCGCTCTGTCGGGGGCGGCGACCGTGCACGACGACGTGAGCACGGCAGGGCAACGGCGCCTTGAGCGACCAGGACGTGGGGAGAAGCCGGTGACGATGGGGCGAAGGGCTGCAGCGGCAGCCACGGCGACAGCGGTAGCGCTGGTGCTGGCGAGCTGTTCGGGCGGCGGCGGCGGGGACGACGACGGCACGGACGGCGGCGGGGGAGGCGGCGGCAGCGACCCGGACGCGACGCTGCACCTGTCCCTCTCGCAGGACGTCGAGACGCTGCTGCCGATGGACTCGAACGTCGGGGACAACATCTCGGTGCTCGACGTCGTCTACGACGGGCTGGTCCGGTACGACCCGAAGACCACCGAGCCGTACAACTACGTGGCCGAGAGCGTCGAGACCGAGGACAACACGGTCTGGACCATCACGATCAAGCCGGACCTGACGTTCCAGAACGGCGAGCCGGTGGACGCGGACGCGTTCGCCCGCGCCTGGAACTACGCCGCGTACGGCCCGAACGCCATGGCGAACAACTACTTCTTCGAGCGCATCACCGGCTACGAGGAGATGCAGGGCGAGACCGACGACGACGGGAACGTCACCAAGGAGCCCGAGGCCGACACGCTGTCGGGCCTGAAGGTCGTCGACCCGCAGACGCTCGAGGTCACCCTCACGGGCCCGTTCGCCGGCTTCGGGACCATGCTCGGCTACACCGGGTTCTTCCCGATCGCGCAGGCGTGCCTCGACGACATCGAGGCCTGCGCCGTCCAGCCGATCGGCAACGGCCCGTTCCAGGTCGAGAAGTGGGACCAGGGCGTGAACCTCACCGCCCAGCGCTGGGACGACTACACGCTCGAGGAGACGCCCGAGTACGGCACCATCGAGTGGACCGAGTACACGGGTGAGGACAACTGGCCGGACTTCCAGGCCGGCAACCTCGACTTCGCGGTGCCGCCGCCCGCCGAGCAGCAGGCCGCGGCGAACGACCCCGACCTGCAGGAGCGGTACGTCGAGGGCCCGGGCGCCGCGCTGACCTACATGGCCTTCCCGCTCTACGAGGACGGGCCGTGGGATGACGTCGAGTTCCGCAAGGCGATCTCGCTCGCCGTCGACCGGCAGGGCATCATCGACGCCCTCCTGCCCGGCCAGCGCGTGCCCGCCGACAGCTGGGTGGTGCCCGACGTCGTGCCCGGCGGCACCGGCGGCACGTGCGAGTGGTGCACCTTCGACCCGGACGCCGCCAAGGCGGCGCTGGAGAAGGCCGGCGGCTGGCCCGACGGCGAGAAGCTGACCATCCACCTCGGGCAGGACGCCACCGAGCAGGAGCTGTTCAAGGCGGTCGGCGACTCGATCCAGGAGACCCTCGGCATCCCGTACGAGCTCGACGCGACGCCGGACTACTTCGCCCGGCGCGCGGCCCGCGACTTCGACGGCCCGTTCCGCGCCAACTGGTTCCCGGACTACCCGCTGAACGAGAACTACCTCGCCCCCGTGTACGGCAGCGGTGACGAGAAGAACGGCAACGTGGAGTTCGGGTACTACAGCGCGGACTTCGAGGCGGCGATCCAGGCCGGCGACGAGGCCGCGACGCTCGACGAGGCGATCACCCAGTACCAGGAGGCGGAGAAGATCCTCGCGGCCGACTTCCCGACGATCCCGCTCTTCGTCGCGCAGAACACCGACTACTACAGCGAGAACGTGTCGAACGTCGTGCTCGACCCGTTCAGCGGTGAGCCCAAGCTGCGCCTCCTCGAGGTCACGAACGGCTAGTCACCACGTCGTCGGTCGGGCCTGTCGGGACCGCGTCACAGGGTCCCGACAGGCTCGACCGGCATCACCACCAGAAAGTTCCGTGAATGGGCCGCTACATCCTGCGCCGCTCCCTCCTGGGGGTGGCGACCCTGCTGCTCGTGATGTTCGTGCTGCACCTGCTCACGACGTTCGCGATCCAGCTCAACGGCAACCCCGCCCTGGCGTTCTTCGGCGACAAGGTGCCGACCGCGTCGCAGCTCGCCGCGGTCGAGGCGCGCTACGGCCTCGACGACCCCTGCTACGACCAGACCGGCAACCCGTGCCTGGGCCCGTTCGTGGAGCGGCTCGGGCAGTACGCGCAGGGTGACTTCGGCACCAACCTGCGCGGCCGCGAGGTGACGGACATCGTCGCGACCGCCGCCCCGAACACGCTCAAGCTGTTCCTCGTCGTGACGATCGTCTGGTTCGTGCTCGGGATGGGGCTCGGCACGATGGCGGCGCGCCGGCGCGACCGGTCCGCGGACCACGGCATCCGGCTCACGTCGGTGCTCATCGACGCGTTCCCCATCTTCGTGCTGCTGCTCGTGTACCGGTACGTGTTCGCGGTGCCGCTGAACGGCTGGGCCGAGGACACGTTCGGTGCGGACAGCCTGCCCGCCCTGTGGTTCAGGCCGTCGTTCGACGACGACCACCCGTGGGCGACCCTGCTCGTGCCCGGCATCCTGCTCGGCCTGGCCGGGTCGGCGGCGTTCATCCGCCTGGTCCGGGCGAGCCAGCTCGAGTCGTACGCGGGCGACCACGTGCGCACGGCGCGCTCGCGCGGACTGAACGAGCGGCACGTCGTGACCCACCACGTGGTGCGCAACTCCGCGGTGCCGGTCGTGACCGCCGTCGGCCTGACGTTCACCGAGGCGCTCGCGGGCGCCGTCGTCACCGAGGGGATGATGAACATCTACGGCATGGGCGGGGTGCTCTGGGAGGCCGTCCGCGCCGCGGACGTGGCGCTCATCCTCGGCATCGTGACGATCCTCGCCGCGGTGACGGTCGTCGTGATGCTGGTCGTCGACATCGCCTACGCCGCCCTGGACCCGAGGATCCGTTATGCCTGACCGCACCGCACCCGAACCCACGGCGGCCACCACCACCCCGGACGCGCCGGCGGTCGACGCGTCGACGTCGCTCGGCGGGGACGCCTGGCGCCGTCTGCGCCGCCGGCCCGACGTGATCGCCGCGGCCGTCGTCGTGGTCTTCTTCGCCGTGATGGCGGCCTTCCCCCGGCTGTTCACCAGCACCAACCCGCAGAGCTGCGTCATCGGGAACTCGAAGATCCGCCCGCAGGGCCTCGGGTCGGAGCACCCGCTCGGCACCGACGTGCACGGGTGCGACCTGCTCGCCCAGCTCGTGCACGGCGCCCGTCCGTCGCTGACGCTGGCGTTCGTGGTGGTGGGCGCGTCCCTCGTCATCGGCGTCACGCTGGGCCTGCTGGCCGGGTACTACCTCGGGTGGGTGGACACGGTGGTGTCCCGCACGATCGAGGTGTTCCTCGTGATCCCGCTGCTGCTCGCCGCCCTGCTGCTCCTCACGCTGTTCCGCAAGGTGAGCGTGGGCGGCGGCACGTTCGACGTCATCCTCCTGCCGGCGGTGGTGCTGACCCTGTTCGGCTGGATGGCCTACGCGCGCTACGTGCGCGCGGCCACCCTCGAGGCCAAGAACCTCGACTACGTGACGGCGGCGCGCGCGCTGGGCGCCTCCGACCTGCGCGTCATGGTGCGGCACGTGCTGCCCAACGCGATCGGCCCGGTCACGGCGCTCGTGCCGACGGCGATCGCGGGCGTGATCAGCACCGAGGCGGTGCTGGCGTTCCTCGGCATCGGGGTGCGGCCGCCCGCCATCAGCTGGGGGATCATGATCACGAACGGTGCGGACTGGGTGACCGGCGGGTACGCGTACCTGCTCCTGTACCCGCTCGGGTGCCTGGTCCTCACGGTCCTGGCGCTCGTCGCCCTCGGCGACGCCCTGCGCGACGCCCTCGACCCGAGGCTCCGGTGACCGACATGACGGAAACCCTGATCACACCGACCGACACCGAGCGGTCCGCCGGCGACGTGCTGCTCGAGGTGGAGGACCTGGCGGTCGAGTTCCGGTCCGACGACGGCGCGGTGCGCGCCGTCGACGGGCTCGGCTACCGGGTGGAGGCGGGCCGCACCCTGGCCCTGGTGGGCGAGTCCGGCTGCGGCAAGTCGGTGAGCTCGCTGGCCGTGATGGGGCTGCTGCCCCCGACGGCGCGCGTCGTGCGGGGCACCGCGCGCTACCGCGGCACCGACCTGCTCGCCCTGTCGCCCGCCCAGCACCGGGCGCACTGCGGCACGCACGTCGCGATGGTCTTCCAGGACGCGCTGGCCGCGCTCAACCCGGTGCACACGGTGGGCTACCAGCTCACCGAGTCCCTGCGGGCGCGCACCGGGACGTCGCGGCGGGAGGCCCGGCGGCGCGCCGTCGAGCTGCTGGACCTCGTGAAGGTGCCGAACGCGGCGCAGCGGGTCGACGAGTACCCGCACCAGTTCTCCGGCGGCATGCGGCAGCGCGTGATGATCGCGTCCGCGCTGGCCCTCGACCCGGACGTGCTCATCGCCGACGAGCCGACGACGGCGCTGGACGTCACCGTGCAGGCGCAGGTGCTGCGGCTGCTCGCGGAGATCCAGGCGGAGCGGCAGATGGGGCTCGTGCTGATCACCCACGACCTCGGCGTCGTCGCGGGCGTCGCCGACGACGTCACCGTGATGTACGCGGGCCGGGCCGTCGAGCACGCGCCCGTGCGCGACCTGTACGCCGCGCCCGCGCACCCCTACACGCGGGCCCTGCTGCGCTCCGTGCCGCGGCTCGACACCCGCGCCGGCGACGAGCACGCCGTCGGCGGCCGGCTGCCCGTCGTGCCCGGCCGGCCCCCGGCACCGGGTCGCGTCCCGCCGGGCTGCTCGTTCCACCCGCGGTGCGACCTCGCGCAGGACGTGTGCCGCACCGACGAGCCGTCGCTCGACGACGTCGCCCCCGGGCGGACGTCGGCCTGCCACTTCGCCGCCGAGCTCCTGGGAGGCGCCCGTGCCTGAGACCGTCACGACCGACCCCGCCGCCGCACCCGCGACGTCCGACGACGTCGTCCTCGAGGTGCGCGACCTGGCCAAGTCGTACCCGGTGCGCCGCGGCGTCGTCCTCAAGCGCACGGTCGGCCAGGTGCAGGCCGTGGACGGCGTCTCGCTGGCGCTGCGCCGCGGGCGCACGCTCGGCCTCGTGGGGGAGTCCGGCTCCGGGAAGTCCACGCTGGCGCGCGTCCTGGTCGGCATCGAGAAGCCGACGCGCGGGCAGGTGCTGGTCGACGGCGAGGACGTCTCGACGATGTCGCGCGCCGCGCGCCGCGAGCTGCGGCGCAACGTCCAGATGGTCTTCCAGGACCCGTACACGTCGCTCAACCCCCGCATGTCGGTGGGGGAGATCGTCGCCGAGCCGTTCCGCATCCACCGCGACGCCGTCCCGGCCGGCGGCCGGCGACGCGCGGTGGCCGAGCTGCTCGAGCTCGTCGGCCTCGATCCCGACCACGCCCACCGCTACCCGCACCAGTTCTCCGGCGGGCAGCGGCAGCGCGTCGGGATCGCCCGGGCGCTCGCGGTCAAGCCGCGGGTGCTCGTGTGCGACGAGCCCGTCTCCGCCCTCGACGTGTCCGTGCAGGGCCAGGTCATCAACCTGCTGGAGGACCTCCAGGACGAGCTGGGGCTCGCCTACCTGTTCATCGCGCACGACCTCGCCGTGGTGCAGCACATCGCCGACGAGGTCGCGGTCATGTACCTGGGCCGCGTCGTCGAGGAGGGCGACCGGCCCGCGGTGTACGACGACGCGCACCACCCGTACACCCGGGCGCTGCTGTCCGCGGTGCCCGTGCCCGACCCCACCGTCCGGCGCGACGACGAGCTGATGCTCGAGGGCGACCCGCCCTCGCCCGCCGACCCGCCGTCCGGGTGCCGCTTCCACACGCGCTGCTGGCTCGCCCATCGGCTCGCCGCGCAGGAGGGGGCCGTGCCGCCGGACGGTGTCGACGGCGCGGACGCCGTGCCCGCGCGGTGCCGCACGGAGGACCCGGTGCTCGTGCCGCTCGGCCGGCTCGACGGCGAGGGCGACGTCGGCGCTCGCGGGGCGACGCCGCCGACCGTGCCGACGGTGCCGACGGTACCGACCGTGCCGCACGCCGCCGCGTGCCACTTCGCCCGGGAGGCGGCCGCGCTCGGCGGGCGCCCGACGGCGGGTGCCGCCGCCGTGCCCGAGACCGTCCCCGAAGGCCCCGTCCTCGAGAGCAGGGAGCGCTGACCGTGACCGACCGCCGACCGACCGTCGTCCTCGTCCAGAACTCGCCGCACAGCGGCCCGGGCCGCCTGCCGGGCTGGTTGGAGGCGGACGGCGCCACCGCCGTCGTCGTGCAGGGCGCGGACCTCGTGGAGCAGGTCCCGTCGCTCGCGGGCGGGGGAGCCGCGCCCGACGGGGTGGCCGGTCTCGTGCTGCTGGGCGGCGGCCTGCTGCCCGACGAGGACGAGCGGGCGCCGTGGCTGCCGCACGAGCGCGCGCTCGTCGCCGAGGCCCTGGACGCCGGCGTCCCCGTGCTGGGCATCTGCCTGGGCGGGCAGGTGCTCGCGCACGTCACGGGCGGCACCGTGACGGGCCGGTCGGGGGAGACGGAGAAGGGGCTGTGCCCCGTGCGCCTCCTCGACGACGCGGCCGACGACGCGCTGCTGGGACCGCTCGGCGGGCTGGCCGAGAACGGTGAGGTCCGCATGGTCGAGAGCCACGTCGACTCGATCACGGGGCTGCCGCCGCGGGCCGTGCACCTCGCGACGAGCGACGCGTGCGGTGTCCAGGCGTTCCGCGTGGGCGACGTCGCGTGGGGGCTCCAGTTCCACCCCGAGGCGGCGCCGGAGCGCATCGGCACCTGGGACGTCGACGAGCTCGCCGAGCTCGGCTTCGACCGCGACGAGCTGCTGGCCGCCGCCCTCGAGCGCGCCCCCGAGAACGAGAAGCAGGCCCGTGCGCTCGCGGCCGCGTTCGCCGCCGTGGTCCACGACCGCCGTGAGCATGGGACACGCCCACGACACGCCGAGGACCAGGGCCGGGACCACGCCCACCACGTCTCGGGGGTGCGCTGATGCCGAGCACGGGCACGCACTCCGACGGCGTCCCCGTCGTCGCCTACCAGGTGCGGCGCGCGGGGGGCGAGGTGCTCGCCGAGCGCGACGCGGACGCCCCGTTCTACGCGGCGTCGACCGTCAAGCTGGCCGTGCTGGTCGCGGCGGCCCGTGCGCTGGACGCCGGGGAGCTCACGCTCGACGAGGAGGTGGCCAGCACCGACACCTTCCGCTCCCAGGTGCCGGGCGAGCCCGACTACCGCATCGAGCCAGACGACCTCGACCCGGGCATGCCGCCGCCCGGCACGTCCATGCCCGTGGGGCTGGTGGTGGAGCGGATGATCGTCGTGTCGTCCAACGAGGCCACCAACATGGTGATCGACCTCGTCGGCCTCGACGCCTGCAACCGTGTCCTGGCGGACGTCGGGGCCGCCGCGAGCGTCGTCGGGCGCAAGTACAGCGACCTGGCCGCCGAGGCCCGCGGCGACTCGCACCGCACCACGCCGGCCGACCTGGCGGCGCTGATGTCCGCGGTCGTCACCGGGCAGCTCGCCGGGCCGGAGCGCACGCTCTGGATGATCGACCTGCTCGCGCGCCAGACCGACCGGCAGCTCACCGCCGCGGTGCCCGAGGGCGTGCCGTACGGCTCCAAGTCGGGCTGGGTGGACGGCATCCGGCACGACGTCGCGTTCGTCGGCACGCCCGGCCCGGGCGCCCTGGTCGTCGCGGTGTGCACCCGCGGCTACGACGAGTCGCACGCGGAGGAGACGCTGCGGGCGCTCGGCGCCCTCGCGGTCACCCTGACGGAGGACCGCTAGGCGGGTCGGCGGGCCGGGCCGACGCCACCCACATCGCCGTGGCCATCGTGGCGAGCACACCCGCGACGAGGGCCAGCGGCGTCGTCCAGCCGTGGGACGCCTCGTGCACGGCGCCCATCGTCGTGGGGGCGAGCACCGCGCACCCGTAGCCCGCCGTCTGCACCACCGCCGACGACCGGCGCGCCACCGCGACGCCCGGGCTGCGCTGCGCCACGAGCGTGAAGATGACGGTGAAGTTGCCGCCCTGGGCGGCGCCCGCCAGCCCCACCCACAGCCACCACAGCCCGGGCGCGAGGAGCAGCCCCAGCGGCAGGGAGATCCACATCGCCGCCATGAGGACCGCGACCGCGCGCGCCGACAGGCCGCGCGAGAACGCCGCCGGCACGAGGAACGACCCCAGCACCGCGCACAGCTGGAACGGGGCCGCCGCGCTGCCCGCGCCGGCGGCGGTCATGCCGAGCCGGTCGTGCAGGATCTCGGGCAGCCACGCCGTCACCGCGTAGTAGCCGAAGGCCTGCCCCGCGAACGCCACCGACAGCAGCACGACGAGCCGCCGGACGGCGGACCGGGCGTGAGGGTCGAGGGCGTCGAGCTCCGCGCGCGCCGACGGCGGCCGGACGCGGGCGCCGCCGTCCCCCCGCGGGGCCGAGGCCCGTCCCCGGGCGGCGAGCCGTCGCCCTGCGGGCACCCACGCCGCGAGCGCGACCACCGCGAGGACGCCCCAGCCCGCCAGCGCCCACTGCCAGCCGAACGCCGTCGCGAGGGGCACGGTGAGCATCGTGGTGAACGTCGACCCGAGGTTCATCGTCGCGCTGTACGCGCCCGTGACCGCGGCGGCCCGACGGCGGAAGTCGCGGGTGATGACCACCGGCACCGCGACGTTGCCGATCGTGATCGCGACACCGAGCACCGCGCTGCCGGCGAGCGCCGTCGGCACGGAGCCCGCCGAGCGCAGCAGGGTGCCCGCGAGGATCCCCGCCATCGAGGCGCCGAGCGCGAGCTCCGGCCCCAGCCGGGCCACCAGCACCGACGCCAGCGGCGTGCAGAGCGCGAAGCAGAGCACCGGGACCGAGGTGAGCAGGCCCGCACCCGCGGGCGTGAGCTGGAGGGCGGCGGCGACGTCGTCGACCACGGGCGGCAGCGACGTGATAGGTGCCCGCAGGTTGAGCGCGACGAGCAGCAGCGCCGCCAGCAGGAGGCCGGCGCGGGCGCCGTCGTCGCGGGCGGAGGGGGAGGGGTAGGACGTCACGCGGCGGGCATCTCCGGGCGGGGCGGCGTGGTGGGCACGGTGGGCACGCGGGTCACTCGTCGAACTGGGCGACGACGGTGCGCAGCAGCGCGGCGAGCTGCGGGCGCACCGCGGCGGGCAGCGCGTCGAGCACGCGGGCCTCGACGTCGAGCAGGTCGCTCATCGCCGCGTCGACCCGCTGCCGGCCCGCGGCGGTGAGCTGCACGAGCACGCCGCGTCGGTCGGACGGCGCGCGGTGGCGTTCCACCAGCCCGCGCTCCTCGAGCCGGTCGATGCGGTTGGTCATGGTGCCGCTCGTCACGAGGGTCTGGGCGACGAGGACGCCGGGGGACAGGCGGTAGGGCTCGCCGGCGCGCCGCAGCGCGGACAGCACGTCGAACTCCCAGGTCTCCAGGTCGTGCCGGGCGAACGCGCCGCGCCGCGCGCGGTCCAGGTGCCGCGCCAGCCGGCTGACGCGCGAGAACACCGTCAGCGGCTCGACGTCCAGGTCCGGGCGCTCGCGGCGCCACGCGTCGACGATCCGGTCGACCTCGTCGGACCGTGCCTCCACATCCATGCGCCGAGACTACTCCCGGTCTCTCGACGTCAAGAATCTTGACGCGTGTGATCTGTGCCGAGGTAGTTCGAGCCACCTCGGCGGGCTTCGCACTACCCCGCCTGAGGCTTCGGGCGCAGGGTGAGGGCCGCGACGACGGCGACGACGGCGACGACGGCCGCGGCGACGAGGAACGCGGCGTGCACGCCCGCGACGTAGGAGCCCTCGGCGGTCCGCGCGGCGACGGCGTCCAGCCCGGCGGGCACGGAGCCCTGCACGAGGCCCTGGTGCTCGCCGTCGTCGAGGCCGAGCCCGGCGGTGCCGGCGTGGACGTGGGCGGCGACGACGGCGGACATCACGGCGGTGCCGAGGGCGCCGCCGATCTGGATGCAGGTGGACTGGAACCCGCCGGCCACCCCCGCCAGGTGCACCGGCGCGGACCCGACGATCGCCTCGGCGCCCGCGGTGATGGTCATGCCGGTGCCCATCGCGAGGACGACGAACGCGGCCGCCATCACCCCGTACGGCGAGGTGGCCGTCGCGCCGAGCAGCACCAGCAGCCCCACGGCGGTGAGGCCGAGGCTCAGGGTGCCGGTGGCGCGGGTGCCGATCCGCGCCACGAGCAGGGCGCCGACCGGGGCCGACACGATCGACACGGCGGACATCGGGAGCAGCATGAGGCCGGCGTCGAGCGCGGAGGCGCCCCGCAGGTTGATGAAGAACATGGGCAGCAGGAACGTGGCGCCCATGAGGACGAAGAAGTTGGCGGCGATCATCAGCCCGCCGGTCCCGACCGTCGTCCCTCGGAAGAGGGACAGCGGCAGCAGGGCGTCGCCCGTGCGCGCCTCGGTGCGCCCCTCCAGAACGACGAAGCCGACGATGACGAGGACGCCGAGGCCGAGCAGTGCGAGGGTGCGGGGGTCGCCCCAGCCCCAGGCCTCGGACTGCACGATGGCGAAGACGGTGGCGACCAGGCCGAGCGCCAGCACGACGACGCCGCGCAGGTCGAACCGGCCCGTGGCGGGGAAGCTGGTGCGCGGGAGCAGGCACAGCCCGTAGACGAGGCCGACCGCGGCCACCGGGATGTTGACGAAGAACACCGACTGCCAGCCGGCGGCCGCCTCGAGCGCGCCGGCCAGCGTGGGGCCGACGGCGATCGCGATGGAGGAGACGCCGCCCCAGATCCCGACGGCCATGCCGAAGCGCTCGCGCGGGAACGTGGCCCGCAGCATCGCGAGGGTCTGCGGCATGAGGACGCCGGCCGCGACGCCCTGGACCACGCGGAACGCGATGAGCCCGGCGGCGGTGGTCGACAGCCCGATGGCGGTCGACGCGACGGTGAACAGCACGAGCCCGGCCAGGTAGAGGGTGCGGTGGCCGTACCGGTCGCCGAGCTTGCCCGCCAGGATCAGCGTGACGGCCAGCCCGAGCAGGTAGCTGTGCGTGACCCACTGCAGCTGGACGAACGTGGTCCCCACGTCGGCGGCGATCGCGGGGTTGACGATCGAGACGACGGTGGCGTCCAGGCCCACGAGGAACAGGCCGAAGGCGACGCCGACGAGGGTCAGCGCGGGGCGCCCGCGCAGCGGCCGGCGCGCGGGCAAGGGCGAGGGGGTCGGGGACGCGGTGGCGTCGGAGGCGAGGGCGGGGACGCTGCTCACGAAGGCTCCTGGGTGGGGCGGTGCGGGTGGGTGGGGTGCGCCGTCGTCGGCGCAGAGGAACGCCCGGGACAGAGGCGACCCGGGCGAGAATGATTATGAAACTATAACTATCGAGACCGCCTAGGATCGGGCCATGCCCGACGAGACGATCGTCACGCCCGGCCTCGCCGACCTCGCCGACGCCGTCGTCGAGGTGGCCCGCCACCTGGACGTCCGCTCCCCGGAGCTGCGCGGCATCGTCCCGCTGACCGGCACCGAGGTGGCCGTGATCCGCGAGGTCCACCGCACGGCCCGCCCGACTCCGTCGCGCATCGCCGTCGCGACCGGGCTCGCGCGCAGCAACGTCAGCACCGCGCTGCGCACGCTCGAGGCGCGCGGGCTCGTGGTGCGCGAGCATGCCGACGGCGACCGGCGGACCGTCCGGCTGGTCGCGACCCCGCTGGCCGACGAGCACCTCGCCCGCATCCGCGACTTCTGGAGCCGCCGGCTCGGGGGCGTGCCCGACGACGTGCGCGACGCCGCGCTCGACGCGCTGCCGGCCCTCGGCGCGCTCGCGGAGGCCCTCGTCGAGCCCCGGGCGCAGGAACCCTGAACTACCTCGGCGGGGCCTGAACTACCTCGGCGGGGCCAGAACTACCTCGGCACGGTGCGAGCCACGTCGGCGTCAGGCCGGCTCGAGCCGGACGACGACCGCCTTGGACACGGGCGTGCGGCTCGTCTCCGCGGTCGCGCCCAGCGGCACGAGCACGTTCGCCTCGGGGAAGTAGGCGGCGGCGCACCCGCGCGCCGTCGGGTAGGCGACGACGCGCTGGCCGCGCAGCACGCGGTCGGCGCCGTCGTGGTACTCGCCGTGCACGTCGACCGTCGCGCCGTCGGCGATGCCGAGCTCCGCGAGGTCGTCGGGATTGACCAGCACGACGGAGCGGCCGCCCTTGATGCCGCGGTACCGGTCGTCGCGGCGGTAGATCGTGGTGTTGAACTGGTCGTGCGAGCGGATCGTCTGCAGCAGCAGGCGGCCGGGCGGGCACTCGACGGGGGCGAGCTCGTTGACGGTGAGGTGGGCCCGCCCGTCGTGGGTGGGGAAGGTGCGCGAGTCGCGCGGGCCGTGCGGCAGGCGGAAGCCGTTCGGGCGCCGCAGCTGGGCGTTGTAGTCCTCGCAGCCCGGCACGACGCGCGCGATGTGCTCGCGGATCACGTCGTAGTCCCGCTCCATCGCCGCCCAGTCCACGGGGCGGTCCGAGCCCGGGCCGCCGGGGCGGGCGCCGAGCACGGCGCGCGCCAGCCGCGTGACGATCGAGACCTCCGACAGCAGGCCCGGCGCGACCGGCTCGACCTTGCCGCGCGACGCGTGCACCGCGCAGACCGTGTCCTCCACCGACACGAACTGTTCCCCCGACGCCTGCCGGTCGACGTCGGTGCGCCCCAGCGTGGGCAGGATGAGCGCCTCCCGGCCGACGACGGCGTGCGACCGGTTGAGCTTCGTCGAGATCTGCACGGTGAGGTCGGCGCGGCGCACCGCCTCCTCGGCGGCGCCCGTGTCGGAGATCGCCCCGACGAGGTTGCCCCCCAGGGCCACGAGCGCTTTCACGCGCCCTGCGGCCATCGCCTCGACCGTGCCGACCGCGTCGAGGCCGTGCTGCCGGGGGACCCTGAGCCCGAACTCGGCGTCGAGCGCGTCCAGGAAGATGTCCGGCATCTGCTCCCAGATGCCCATCGTGCGGTCGCCCTGCACGTTGGAGTGGCCGCGGATGGGGGAGGCGCCCGCGCCGGGCCGGCCGATGTTCCCGCGCAGGAGCAGCAGGTTGACGATCTCCTTGATGGTCGGCACAGCCTTGGTGTGCTGCGTCAGGCCCATCGCCCACGTGACGATGACGCGCTCGGCGCGCAGGTAGCGGTCGGCGAGCTCGTCGATCTCAGTGCCCGTGAGGCCGGTCGCGGCCAGGACGGCGTCCTCGTCGAGGTCCGCCAGGTGCGCCCTGAGCTCCTCGAGCCCCGACGTGTGCGCGGCGAGGAACTCGTGGTCCAGCACCGTGCCGGGCGCGGCCGCCTCGGCGTCGAGCACCCGCTTCGACACCGCCTGCAGCAGGGCCATGTCGCCGCCCAGCCGGATCTGCAGGAACTGGTCGGCGAGCCCCGTGCCGCGACCCGCCAGGCCGCGCACCGTCTGGGGGTTCTTGTACCGCTTGAGCCCGGCCTCGGGCAGCGGGTTCACGGCGACGATGCTCGCCCCGTTCTCCTTGGCCTCCTCCAGGGCGGTGAGCATGCGCGGGTGGTTGGTGCCGGGGTTCTGCCCCATGATCACGATGAGGTCGGCCAGCGCGAAGTCGTCGTAGGTGATCGTCGCCTTCCCGACGCCGATCGTCTCGCCCAGGGCGGCGCCGGTGGACTCGTGGCACATGTTGGAGCAGTCGGGCAGGTTGTTCGTGCCGAACGCGCGCACGAACAGCTGGTAGACGAACGCGGCCTCGTTGGACGTGCGCCCGCTGGTGTAGAACGACGCCTCGTCGGGGGAGTCGAGGGCGTTCAACCGGTCCGCGAGGATCGCGAACGCCTCGTCCCAGGTGATCGGGACGTAGTGGTCGGACCCGGCCGCCTTGTGCACCGGCTCGACGAGCCGCCCCTGCTGCCCCAGCCAGTGCTCGGTCCGGGTGAGCAGGTCCGAGACCGGGTGCTCGGCCCAGAACGACTGGTCGACGACGAGCGGCGTCGCCTCCCACGTCACGGCCTTCGCGCCGTTCTCGCAGAACTCGGCGGGCTTGCGCCGGTCCGGGTCCGGCCAGGCGCAGCTCATGCAGTCGAAGCCCTCGCGGTGGTTCATCGACAGCAGCAGGCGCGCGGTGCGCGTGGGCCCCATGTCGCGCAGCGCCGGGACCAGCGCGTGCACGATGCCGGGCACGCCGGCCGCCCAGTCCTTCGGCGGTCGGACCTCCTCCGGCTGCGGCTCCAGCGGCTCGCCCTCGTCCCGGACGTCCTCCGGCTGCTGCGTGGTCATGCGGCGTCCCCCCTCCGGTCGCGGTGCCCGCCGTCCTCGACGACGCGGTGGTCGCCGGCGTAGACGACGAGGGTCGGGTCGCGCACGAAGCCGACGAGCGTGAGCCCCGCGGAGTCCGCGAGCTCCGCGGCGAGCGACGACGGCGCGGAGACGGCGGCGAGCACGGGCACCCCCGCCATGACGGCCTTCTGCGTGAGCTCGAAGCTGGCCCGCCCCGACACCACGAGCACCGTGCCGCGCAGCGGCAGCATCCCCGCCGCGGCGGCCCAGCCGACCACCTTGTCGACCGCGTTGTGCCGGCCGACGTCCTCGCGCACCACCAGGGCCTCGCCGGTCGCGGCGTCGAACAGTCCTGCCGCGTGCAGCCCCCCGGTGCGGGCGAAGACGTCCTGCGCCGCGCGCAGCCGGTCGGGCAGGGCGGCCAGCAGGGCGGCCTCGACCCGGACGGCGTCGTCGGCGACGTCGAACGCGCTGCGGGTGAACACCGCGTCGATCGACGCCTTGCCGCACAGACCGCAGGCGCTGGAGGTGAAGAACTCGCGCGCGAGCGCCGGGTCGGGCGGCCGCACGCCCGCGGCGAGGGCGACGTCGAGCACGTTGTAGGCGTTCTCGCCCGGGACCCGGCCGGCACCCGCGCAGTAGCGCGCGCCGGCGACCTGCGCGCCGTCGGTCACGACGCCCTCCGAGACGAGGAAGCCGGTCGCGAGCTCGACGTCGTGCCCCGGGGTGCGCATCGTCACCGCGTACGAGCGCCCGCCCACGCGGATCTCCAGCGGCTCCTCGCCGGCGAGCAGGTCCTCGCGGCGCGCGGTGCGGCCGCCGATGGTGACGCGCCTGACGCGGCGTCGGACGGTGACGCGGGTCATACCCGCAGGCCTAGCAGACCCCCGCGCCGGGCACAACGGCAGCGCGTCGGGGCGCCCCGCGCTCGACCTGCCGAGGACGCGCGACGCGCCTACGGTCGGAGGACCGGCTCAGACCGGGCCGGACGTGTTCAAGGAGGAGCACCATGGCAGACACGAATCGCGCGGTCGCGTACAAGGGGCCGGGCGAGGTCGAGGTCATCGACATCGACTACCCGACGTTCGAGCTCAAGGACGGCCCCGGGGTGAACCCGGCGAACGTCGGCCGGCAGGTACCGCACGGCGCGATCGTCAGGACCGTCGCGACCAACATCTGCGGGTCGGACCAGCACATGGTCCGCGGCCGCACGACCGCGCCGAAGGATCTGGTGCTGGGCCACGAGATCACCGGCGAGGTCGTCGAGGTGGGACCCGGCGTCGAGTTCGTCAAGGTGGGCGACCTCGTCTCCGTCCCGTTCAACATCGCGTGCGGGCGCTGCAAGAACTGCAAGGAGCGCAAGACCGGCATCTGCCTCAACGTGAACCCGGACCGCCCGGGCAGCGCGTACGGGTACGTCGACATGGGCGGCTGGGTCGGCGGGCAGGCGAACTACGTGCTGGTCCCGTACGCCGACTGGAACCTGCTGGTCTTCCCGGACAAGGACCAGGCGCTCGAGAAGATCATGGACCTGACGATGCTGTCCGACATCTTCCCGACCGGCTTCCACGGTGCCGTGACCGCGGGCGTCGGGGTGGGGTCGACGGTGTACGTCGCCGGGGCCGGCCCGGTGGGCCTCGCGGCCGCGACCGGCGCCCAGCTGCTGGGCGCGGCCGTCGTCGTCGTGGGGGACATGAACGCCGACAGGCTCGCGCAGGCCCGCTCGTTCGGCTGCGAGACCGTGGACCTGACGAAGGGCGGGCCGGCCGAGCAGATCGAGCAGATCCTGGGCGTGCCCGAGGTCGACTGCGCGATCGACGCCGTCGGCTTCGAGGCCAAGGGGCACGGGTCGGACTCCGGGCACGAGGCCCCGGCGACGGTGCTGAACTCGCTGATGGAGATCACCGCCGCGGGCGGCGCGCTGGGCATCCCGGGGCTGTACGTCACGGGCGACCCGGGGGGCATCGACGAGGCCGCGAAGAAGGGGTCGCTCTCGCTCAGCCTGGGCACGGGGTGGGCGAAGTCGCTGGCGTTCACCACCGGCCAGTGCCCCGTGATGAAGTACCACCGCGGGCTGATGCAGGCGATCCTGCACGACCGGGTGCAGATCGCGAAGAACGTCAACGCGAAGGCCATCACCCTCGACGAGGCCCCGCAGGGCTACGCCGAGTTCGACGCCGGCGCCGCGACGAAGTACGTCATCAACGCGAACGGCTACCTCGACGGCAAGTGACCTGTCGGGGCCACGCGCACGACGGGCTGCGCGTGGCCCTGACGGCTCGGGGGTCAGGCGTCGTCGTGCTCGCGCAGGAACCCGTCGACGAGCGGGAGCACCTGGTCGGGGAGCTGCCACAGGACGCCGTGCCCGCCGCCGGGCACGAGCTCGACGCGGGAGCCGCGCACCTGGTCGGTGACGCGGCGGCCCGCGGCGACCGGGTCGCCGAGCCTGGTGGCCGCGCCGAAGAACGCCAGGGTGGGCGCGGTGATCGCGCGGAGCCGCTCGTCGGTCAGGGGGCTCGGCCACGGCGTCCGACGGCGGTAGCGCAGGGCCGCGCGGGCGAGGGCGCGGTCCTCGTCGTCGAGCGTCACGCCGGGGGTCAGCCACTCGTCGAGGCGGGCGAGGTGGCGCGCCGTCGGCAGGGCCGCGGCCCGGACCATGCGTGAGACCACCTTCCTGTCGGGCCTGACCAGCGCGGTGATGCCCTCGCCGAGGACGAGCGCGCCCACGCGGTCGGTGGCGCGGTCGGTGGCGCGGTCGGTGGCGCGGTCGGTGGCGCGGTCGGGCGTGCCGGACGCCAGCAGCGCGGCGAACCAGGCGCCCTCGGAGTAGCCGAGGACGTGCGCGCGCTCCAGCCCGAGCCCCTCGAGGAGCTGGACGCCCCACGCGGCGTAGTCGTCGGCCGAGCGCAGCGCGGCGGTCTGCTCGCTGCGCCCGGCCGTGCCGACGACGTCGGGCGCGTAGACGACGCGGTCCGCGGCGAGGGAGCGCACCACGCCGTGCCAGCTCAGGCCCGTGCCGTTCAGCCCGTGCAGCAGCACGAGGGGCGTACGGGTCCCGGTGCCGGAGCGTCGCACGTGCGTGGGGCCGTAGGCGGTCTCGACCCGGACGTCCTCGGACGGCAGCGGCCAGCGGGTCTCGAGGTCGCGGTACGCCGCCTCGTAGGCGGTGCGTGCGGCCTCGCTGGTGAACCGGCCTGTCGACGGCATCGGACCTCCTGGTGCACAGTTGATGGTATGACCGTACCATCAACGTGGTACGGACGTATCATCAACACGACCGACCAGCACCGCCGAGGGGAGCGACCGTGCCGCGACGGGTGGACCACGACGAACGCCGCCGCCAGATCACCGACGCCTGCCGCCGGGTCGTCGCGCGCGACGGGCTCGAGGCGGCCACGTTCCAGGCCGTCGCCGCCGAGGCGGGCGTCTCCGTGCGCCTCGTGCAGTACTACTTCGGCCACAAGCACGGGCTGCTCGTCGCGACCCACCGCGCGGTGATCGAGGGGTCGGCGGCCCGGTTCGGCGGCGGGACGTCCCCTGGGGAGAGCGCCGAGCCGGCTCCGCCCCGCGCCGTCCTGCGCGCCGTGCTCGCCGCGCTGCTGCCGCTCGACGACGCCCGCCGCGCGGACGCCGTCGTCCTCGCGGCCTTCCACGCCGCCGCCCTGACCAACGAGGCCGTCACGCCGGAGGAGCTGCGCGGCGCCCCGCGGGCGCTCGTCGACCTCGTCGCGGCGCTGCTGCTGCGGGCGCGCGGAGACGGCACGGGCGCGGGGGAGGGCTCAGGGCCGGACGACGCGGCCCGGCTCGACGCGGCACGGCTCGACGCGGCACGGCTCGACGCGGAGGTGGTGCTCGCGTCGGCCGCCGGGCTCACGCAGGGGGTCCTCGCCGGGCACGTCACCGGCGAGACGGCGCTCGCCGTCGTCGACCGGCTGCTCGACTACCTCGTCGGCCCCGGCTGACGCTCGACGCGCCGGCGGCGGTCAGCGGGACTTCGTCAGCTCCGGCTTCTTGACCATCCCGGACAGCCCGTTCCAGGCGAGGTTGGTCAGGTGCGCGGCCACCTCGGCCTTGTCGGGGCTGCGGGCGTCGAGCCAGTACTGCCCGGTGAGCGCGACCATGCCCACCAGCATCTGCGCGTAGAGCGGCGCGGCCTTGCGGTCGAGCCCGTTGGCCTTGAACTGGTCGCCGAGGATGTGCTCCACCAGGGTCGCGACGTCGCCGATGAGGCTGGAGAACGTGCCGGTGGCCTGGGCGACGGGAGAGTCGCGCACCAGGATGCGGAAGCCGTCCTCCGACGCCTCGATGTACCCGAGCAGGGCCAGCGCCGTGCGCTCCACCAGCACCTTGGGATGGCCGCCCTCCTCGAGCGCGCCGGTCAGCGCGGACGTCAGCGCGCGGACCTC
The DNA here is from genome assembly GCF_042793275.1 of Isoptericola sp. NPDC056578. Taxonomy (NCBI): domain Bacteria; kingdom Bacillati; phylum Actinomycetota; class Actinomycetes; order Micrococcales; family Promicromonosporaceae; genus Isoptericola; species Isoptericola sp. NPDC056578. The sequence continues at coordinate 136,796 of NZ_JBHTVC010000003.1, read as the reverse complement.
GCGGTCGACGACGACGGCGTAGATGCCCTCCTTGCCGCCGAAGTGCTCGTAGACCACCGGCTTGGACACCTCGGCGCGGGCCGCGATCTCCTCGACGCTGGTGCCGTCGAAGCCCTTCTCGGCGAACAGGCCGCGGCTGACCGCGATCAGCTGCTCGCGCCGCTGGCTCGCCGTCATCCGGGCGCGCGGCGGACGCTTGGGCGCACGGGAGTCGGTGGGCATGGGCCCCATTGTGCCCTCCGGACGATGCGGCCGGTGTGGCGCGTGCCACGGCGCCGGTGGACGCCGAGAAGCGGGACGCGTGCCGGGGCGGTGGTGCGGACCTGGCAGACTGAGGACGGACGCCCGACGGTGCCGCGCCTGCTGGGGCGTGAACCCGGCCCGGGGGACCGATCCGCCTTGGTGTAATCGGCAGCACAGAGGTTTTTGGTGCCTTTGGTCCAGGTTCGAGTCCTGGGGGCGGAGCTCGGCACCATCGACAGAGCACACCCGAGAAGAGACGGAGCACTCGTGGTCTCGACAGGACCGGACGCCGCAGGACGCGTGGTTCAGGACGACGTTCAGGACGACGTTCAGGACGACACCGTGGCGAGACCGGCGGCCGTCGTCGTCCTCGCCGCGGGGCAGGGGACGCGGATGAGGTCCGCGACACCGAAGGTGCTGCACGCCCTGGGCGGGCGGACGATGCTCGGGCACGCGATGGCCGCGGCCCGCGAGCTCGACCCGCAGCAGGTGGCGGTCGTCGTCCGCCACGAGCGCGACGTCGTGGCCGCCGCCGCGGCGCAGATCGACCCGGCGGCCCTCGTCGTCGACCAGGACGAGATCCCCGGCACCGGCCGCGCCGTCCAGTGCGCGCTCGACGCGCTCGACGCCCGCGCCCACGCCGGTCGGGCCGCGCAGCTCGTGCACGACGACGCCGTCGACGACGAGCTGCACGCCGACCACGCCAACGGCGGCGACCACCCCCTGGGCGACGGCCTGGACGGCGCCGTCGTGGTCCTCGCCGGCGACATCCCCCTGCTGGACGGCGCCACGCTCGGCCAGCTGCTCGCCGCGCACCACGCGGACGGCAATGCCGTGACGATCCTCACGACCGAGGTCGCGGACGCGAACGGCTACGGCCGCATCGTGCGCGAGCCCGGCACCGGCGACGTCGTGGCGATCGTCGAGCACAAGGACGCGACGCCCGAGCAGCTCGAGGTCCGCGAGATCAACAGCTCGGTCTACGTCTTCGACGCCGCGGTGCTGCGCCGCGGGCTCGGCGGCCTGGACCGCGACAACGCGCAGGGCGAGGTCTACCTCACCGACGTCGTCGCGTCCGCGCGGGCCGAGGGCGGCGCCGTGCGCGCCGTGCTGAGCGACGACCCCATGCTCGTCGAGGGCGTCAACGACCGGGTGGCGCTCGCGACCCTGGGCGCCGAGCTCAACCGCCGCGTGCTCACGGAGTGGATGCAGGCCGGCGTCACCGTCGTCGACCCGGCGACCACCTGGGTGGACGTCGACGTCGAGCTCGCCCCCGACGTCACGCTCCTGCCCGGCACGCAGCTGCACGGCGCCACGAAGGTGTCCTCGGGCGCGACGATCGGCCCGGACACCACGCTGACCGACGTCGAGGTGGGCCCCGGCGCGACCGTCGTGCGCACGCACGGCTCGCTGTCCGTCATCGGCGAGAACGCGTCCGTCGGCCCGTTCGCCTACCTGCGCCCCGGCACCGAGCTGGGCACGAAGGGCAAGATCGGCACCTTCGTCGAGACGAAGAACGCGCAGATCGGCGAGGGCTCCAAGGTGCCGCACCTGTCGTACGTCGGCGACGCGACCATCGGCGAGCACACCAACGTCGGCGCCGCGTCGGTCACGGTGAACTACGACGGGCAGAAGAAGCACCGCACGGTGATCGGCTCGTACGCGAAGACGGGCGCCGACACGATGTTCGTCGCCCCCGTCACGGTGGGCGACGGCGCGTACACGGCCGCGGGCTCGGTCATCATCAAGGACGTCCCCGCCGGCGCGCTCGGCGTCGCCCGCGCGCAGCAGCGCAACGTCGAGGGCTGGGTCGAGCGCCGCTGGCCCGGGACGCCGGCCGCCGAGGCCGCCGCCCGCGCCCGCACCGAGGGCTCGGGCGGGGAGCTCGGTGCACAGGCGCAGCGCCAGCTCGCCGCGCACAATGCCCTCACCGGCGCCATCCCGGTGGTGCCTCCCGCCGACAGCTCCGACCCGACCGCCGACCCGACCGAAGGAAGCACGCAGCGATGAACAACTTCATCCCCGGCACCGGTGAGCGCACGCTCGTCCTCGCCACCGGCCGGGCGCACCCGGAGCTCGCGGAGGCCGTGGCGAAGGAGCTCGGCATCGAGCTGCTGCCCGTGTCGGCGTACGACTTCGCGAACAGCGAGACGTACGTGCGGTTCAGCGAGTCGGTGCGCGGCTCGGACATCTTCCTGCTGCAGAGCCACACCGCCCCGGTGAACCAGTGGCTCATGGAGCAGCTGCTCATGGTCGACGCGGCCAAGCGTGGCTCGGCGCGCTCGATCACCGCCGTGGCGCCGTTCTACGCGTACGCACGCCAGGACAAGAAGAGCCGTGGCCGCGAGCCCATCTCCGCCCGCCTCGTCGCCGACATGCTCAGGACGGCGGGCGCGGACCGGATCCTCAGCATCGACCTGCACACCCCGCAGATCCAGGGCTTCTTCGACGGCCCGGTCGACCACCTGTGGGCCATGCCCGTGCTGGTCGACTACGTGCGCACCCGCGTGGACGTGTCCAACGCCGCCGTCGTCTCGCCCGACGCCGGCCGCATCCGCGTCGCCGAGCAGTGGGCCGCCAAGCTGGGCGGCTGCCCGCTGGCCTTCGTCCACAAGACGCGTGACGTCACGCGCCCCAACCAGGCCGTCGCCAACCGCGTGGTCGGCGAGGTCGAGGGGCGCGACTGCGTGCTCGTCGACGACCTCATCGACACCGGCGGCACCATCGCCGAGGCGGTCAAGGTGGTCATGGACGCCGGGGCCCGCTCCGTCACCGTGGCCGCCACGCACGGCGTGCTGTCCGACCCCGCCGCGCAGCGCCTGCAGGAGTGCGGCGCCACCGAGGTCGTCGTCACCGACACGCTGCCGATCACGGCCGACAAGCGGTTCGACAAGCTCACCGTGCTGTCCATCGCCCCGCTCGTCGCCCGCGCCATCCGCGAGGTCTTCGACGACGGCTCCGTGACGAGCCTGTTCGACGGCAACGCCTGACCGACGCCGGTGGCCCGGGGCGTGCGTCGTCCCGGGCCGCGGCGTCCCCCGGAGGGGAGGCACGGTGACATGACGGTGGACGTGACCGTGGTGGTCCCCACGTACAACGAGGGCCCGAACGTCGCCGAGCTGGTCCGCCGGCTCGCCGCCGCGCTCGGCCCCGACGGCGAGGGCCGCCGCGTCGCGCCCGGTGGCGTCGAGGTGCTGTTCGTCGACGACTCGAAGGACGACACCCCCGCCGTCATCGAACGGGTCGCCGCCACCTCCGCGGTGCCCGTGCGCCTGATCCACCGCGAGGTGCCCGACGGCGGCCTCTCGGGCGCCGTCGTCGCCGGCCTGCGCGCCGCGACCGGCGAGCGCGTCGTCGTGATGGACGGCGACCTGCAGCACCCGCCCGAGATGGTGCCCGTGCTGCTCACCACCGCGCGCGAGACCGACGCCGACGTCGTCGTCGCCTCCCGGTACACCGGCCGCGGTGACGCCGGCGGCCTCGACGGGCGCTACCGTCGCTGGGTCTCCAAGGCCTCGGGGCTGCTGGCCCGGTCCATGTTCCCCGTCAAGCTGCGCGACGTCTCGGACCCCATGACCGGGTTCTTCGTCGTCCGCACCGGCGCCGTCGACCTCGCGGGGCTGCGCCCGCGCGGCTTCAAGATCCTGCTCGAGATCCTCGCGCGGCAGCGGCTCGTCGTGGTCGAGGAGCCGTTCGTCTTCGGGGAACGGTTCGCGGGCCGGTCGAAGGCGACCGTCGCCAACGGGCTGCGTTACGTGCAGCAGCTCACCCTGCTCCGGTTCGGACGGCTGTCCCCGTTCGCGCTGATCGGTGCGCTCGGCGCCGTGCTCAACCTCGCGATCCTCGCGGGGCTCCAGGGGCTCGGCGTGCACTACCTCCCCGCGGTGATCTGGGCCAACGCCGTGACGATCGTCATCAACTTCCTGCTGCAGGAGCGGTTCGTGTTCGCCGACCTGCGTGACGGCGCGCACGGCTTCTGGGGCCGCTTCGTGCGGTCCTTCGCCTTCAACGGCACCGAGGCCGCGGTCCGCACCCTGCTGCTGTGGTGGATCGTCGAGCGCGCCGTGCCGCACCCCGAGCTGGTGCAGGCGGTGCTCATCCTCGTCGCCTTCGTCGTGCGGTTCGTCTTCCAGGCGCAGGTCGTCTACCGCCCCCGCGGGGCGGCGCGGGCCCGGGCGCGCGCGGGCGAGGACGCCCGGCACTGACACCCCGTCCCGAGGGGGCTATACTCGTCCGGTTGCCTCGGCGAGGGACGTCTGACGGGCGCCGGTCACCCAGGTCGTACAGGTCCAGCACCTGCGACCCGGCCGCCACCCTCAGCGCAGGATCCGTCGGATTTCCGTGATCGACTGGGCGGCTGTCGGTGCACCGCACTCTGCGGGTGCCCCCACGGCGCGCTCTCGATCGCGTCCGTCACGTGTCCCACGCCGACGCAACCGCAGTTCGCGGGGACCACCACCTCGTGGACAGCCGACGGCTCCCTCTGGCCGTCGGCACGCACAGACATCCCAGGAGTGATCCACGTGTCCGACATCAAGCTCGCCGCCGAGGCCCGCACCGAGTTCGGCAAGGGCGCCGCCCGCCGCATCCGTCGCGAGAACAAGATCCCCGCCGTCCTGTACGGGCACGGCACCGACCCGCTGCACATCACCCTGCCGGGCCACGAGACGATGCTCGCCACGCGCCACTCCAACGCGCTGTTCACCATCGAGCTGGACGACAAGTCCGAGATGGCCGTCGTCAAGGACATCCAGCGCGACGCCGTCCGCGGCGTCATCGAGCACATCGACCTGCTGCTCGTGAAGCGCGGCGAGAAGATCGCCGTCGACGTCACCGTGAACGTCGTGGGCGAGTCGGCCCCGGGCACCATCCACTTCGTCGAGGCGCAGACGCTGTCGGTCGAGGCCGAGGCCACCCACCTGCCCGAGTCGGTCGAGGTCTCCATCGAGGGCCTCGAGGCCGGCCAGCACGTCACCGCCGGCGAGGTCGAGCTGCCGAAGGGCTCCACGCTGCTGACCGACCCCGAGGCGACCGTCGTCCAGATCGCCGAGCCGCGCGCCGAGGTCGCCGCCGAGGACGAGGAGGCCGCGGAGGGCGAGGCCGCCGAGGAGACCACCGAGGCCGCCGAGTCCACCGAGGGCTGACACCGCCTCACGCCCAGGGCGCCCGGTACCGTTCGGTTCCGGGCGCCCTTCGCACGTCCGCGCCCTGAGCGGCCGACCACCTGCTGCACCACGGAGAGAGAACGCAGATGACCGACACCCCCTGGCTGGTGGTCGGGCTGGGCAACCCCGGCCCGAAGTACGCGGGCAACCGGCACAACGTCGGGCACATGGTGCTCGACCTGCTCGCCGAACGCACGGGCGCGCGGTTCTCGCGGCACGCGCGCGCCCAGGCGGTCGTCGCCGAGACGCGGCTCGGCGTCCTGCCCGGCGGGCGCCCCGGGCCCCGCGTCGTGCTGGCGAAGCCCACCACGTACATGAACACGTCCGGCGGCCCCGTCGCCGGGCTCGTGAAGTACTACGGCGTCGACCCGGCCCAGGTCGTCGTCGTGCACGACGAGGTCGACATCCCGTTCGACACCATCAAGCTCAAGTCCGGCGGCGGCGAGGGCGGCCACAACGGCCTGCGCGACATCACCAAGGCCCTCGGCACCAAGGACTACGTCCGCGTCCGCGTCGGCGTCGGGCGCCCCCCGGGGCGCATGGACACCGCCGACCACGTGCTCAAGGACTTCTCCGCCACCGAGCGCAAGGACCTGCCCATCCTCGTCGACGACGCCGCCGACGCCGTGGAGATGGTGCTCGCCGAGGGGCTCCTCGCCGCGCAGGGGAAGTTCCACACGAAGGTCTGACACGGACGTCTGACGCGGCGCGGCCCGCGGCCTGACCGGGCTCTTCACCCGGGTGGAAAGGTCGCCGCGGGGTCCTTTCCGTGCGCCGGTCTCCTTACGCTCGACGGGCGGTCCCGACCGTCCGCACGAGGAGGAACCATGGGCCCGACGGTGGCACTGGCGCACGACTACCTGACGCAGCGCGGCGGCGCCGAGCGGGTGGCGCTGACGATGGCCCGGGCCTTCCCGTCGGCACCGCTCTACACGACGCTGTACCACCCCGACGGGACCTTCCCCGAGTTCGCGGACGTGGACGTGCGCCCGTCGCGCCTGGACCGGGTCGGCACGCTGCGGCGCCACCACCGCCTGGCCCTGCCGCTGCTCCGCGGCGCGGTCGAGAGCCAGCCCGTCGACGCCGACGTGCTCCTCGCCAGCTCCAGCGGGTGGGCGCACCGCTACCGCGGCGCGCGGCGCACGGTCGTGTACTGCTACGCGCCCGCGCGCTGGCTCTACCAGCGCGACCGGTACCTCTCCGGGGCCTCCGGGCGGGCCTGGAAGGACCGTTGGCGCACCGGGATCGCCGGCGCCGCGCTCGACCTCCTCGGCCCCGGGCTGCGGGCGTCCGACACGGCCGCCGCCGCCCGTGCCGACGTGTACCTGGCCGTCTCGACCGTCGCCCGGCGCGCCGTGCGCGAGGCCTACGGCATCGACGCCGAGGTCGTGCCGCCCCCGCCCGCGATGGAGCCGGAGGGGCCCGTGACCGCGATGCCGGGGATCGCCCCCGGCTACCTGCTGTGCGTGGCGCGGCTGCTGCCGTACAAGAACGTCGACGTCGTCGTCGCGGCAGCGCGACGGCTCCGGCTGCCCCTCGTCGTCGTCGGCGACGGCCCCGACCGCGAGCGGCTCGAACGGCTGGCGGACGAGAGGGTCCGGTTCGTCGGCAAGGTCGACGACGCGCAGCTGCGGTGGCTGTACGGCCACGCGTCGCTGCTGGTGGCCACGTCGTACGAGGACTACGGGCTCACGCCGCTGGAGGCCGCGGCGTTCGGCGTCCCGGCGGTGACGCTCGGCACCGGCGGCTACCTGGACACCGTGGTCGACGGCGTGACCGGGCTGTACGTGGACCGCCCGGACGCCGCGCCGGTCGCCGAGGGGATCGAGGCCGCGCTCGCCCGCTCCTGGGACCAGGAGGCCATCGGCGTGCACGTCAAGGGGTTCTCCCGGGACGCGTTCGTCGCCCGGCTGCAGGACGTGGTGGCGCAGGAGGCCGTGGCGGCCGGGGTGCCGGGGACACAGGGGGAGGTAGGGGGCCGATGACCGTCCGGGAGTTCCTGCGGGTGATGTGGGAGGGCAAGTACCTCCTGATCGGGTCGGTCGTGCTCGCGCTGGCCGCCGCGTGGGTGTACGCCGACCGCAAGCCCGAGGTGTTCGAGGCGACCGCGACGGTCCAGATCAACGCCGTCGAGCTGGGCGACAGCACGTCGCCGGCGGCCACCACCACGAGCGTCGACACCGACCCGGGGCTCGTCGAGGCGCCCGGTGTGCTCCAGGTGGTGGCCGAGGGCGTGGCCGCGGGAGCGGACCCGAAGGCGCTCGCCGCCCAGGTCTCGGGAGCGTTCGACGCCTCCACGCAGGTCATGGCGGTCACCACCACGGCGGGCGCCCCGGGCGACGCGGTCGTGCTGGCGAACGCGGTGGCGTCCGCCTACGTCGATAGCCTGCCCGGGGTCATCGACGACCAGATCGCCGAGATCGACGCCCGCCGCGACGCGCTGCGGGGCCAGCTCGACGCGGTCGACAAGCAGGTGAAGGACAAGCCCAAGGACCCCCTGGCGGGCGCGGAGCGCTCCACCATCATCGACCAGTACCAGACCCTGTCGGCCAGCAGGAGCACGCTCGAGTCGATCGTGACGCCCGCCCAGATCCTCACTCCCGCCACCGGTTCCTCAGCCGTGGTGGTGGGGCTGCCGCGGGCCAGCATCGTCCTTCTCGGCGCGCTCGCCGGGCTCGCGATCGGGGTCGGCCTCGCCCTCGCCCGCCGGGCCCTCGACTCCCGGCTGCGTGGCCGTGCCGACGCCGCGGCCGCGGCCGGCGTCCCGGTCCTTGCCGAGCTCTACGGGGTGACCCGGGCCGCCAAGTCATACCGCCGCACCCCGGTGCTGCCGATCTCGAGCCGGGTCGCCTCCCCGTTCACCGAGTCGATCCGGGAGCTGCGCACCGCCCTGCACGTGGCGATGCAGGACCGCGAGCACGCCGTGGTCGTCGTGACGGCCACCGACCCGCACGCGCCGCGGCCGTTCATCGCCGCCAACCTCGCGGCGTCGTGGGCCATGAGCGGGCGGGCCACCGTCGCGGTGTCGGGCGACCTGCGTCGTCCGGACCTGGAGGACCTCCTGCCGCGCCCGAACGGTCCGGGCACCGGTCCGGACGGGTTGCGTCCCACCCAGGTGCCCAACCTCCGCTTCCTCGCCCTCCACGACCCGACGATGGACCCTGCGGACTACCTGGCGACGGACCGGGTCCGTGCGACCGTCGAGGCGGCGCGGGACGCCGGCGAGGTGCTCGTCATCGACGCGCCGCCCGTGCTGGCGGCGGCGGACGCCACGATCCTCGGCGCCTACGCGGACTGCGTCGTCCTCGTCGCCACCGCCGGCCGGACCGCGCGGAGCGTCCTCGCCGAGGCGGCCGAGCGGCTGCGCATCAACGGCGTACCGCTCACCGGCGTCGCGCTGGCCGGGGTGAAGGGCGACAGCCGGATGGTCTACGCGTCGACCTACGGCGAGCCTGTCGAGTCGGACCCGTCCGACGGTCCGTCCGCCGCGGTGCCCGACCCCGTCGACGAGACGGCGGACCGCACCCCGAGCGGTCCGCAGGGCACGCCGGACGACCGGGCGCCCACCGGCTCGGACGACGACGCGTCCCCGGCCCCGGCGCGCGACGAGTCGGGCCCCGCGAGGGCCGTCACACCGCCGACGCCGGTCCGCCCCCCGGCGTTCCCGCCCACGGGGGTCCGGGTCGCGACCGTGGCCGCACCGCCGTCCGCGGAGCAGGAGCCGCCGACGCCCGCGCAGGTCGCGCCCACGATCGGCCGGCTGCTGCGGACCGCGCGCTCGTCGTGACGGTGCCACCGGGCGCTGCCGAGCGGCCGCTGCGCGTCGTGATCGTCGACCACACCGCGGCGCTGGGCGGAGGGGAGCTGGCGCTGCTCCGGCTGGCCGCGGAGCTCGACCCGAGCCGCGTCGAGCTCCGCGCGGTCGTGCTGGACGACGGCCCGCTCGTCGAGCGGCTGCGGGCGGCCGGAGTGCGGACGCTCGTGGTCCATGCCGGGGCGCGGTCGCGGGGCATGGACCGGCACGCGCTCGGCGGCTCCTGGCGCGCGGTGCTCGCGGTGGGCGAGACCGCCCGGCTCGTGGTCCGGGTGGCCACGGTGCTCCGGAGCGCGGACGCCGACGTCGTGCACACCAACTCGCTGCGCGCCGACGTCGTCGGGCTCCTCGCGGCCCGGTGGTGCCGGGTCCCGGTGGTGTGGCACGTCCACGACCGGATCGCCGACGACTACCTGCCGGCGGCGGCGGTGCGGCTCCTGCGCGCGCTGGCCCGCCGGGGCCCGCGCGCGGTCGTCGCGAACTCGCGGGCGACCGCGCGGACGCTCCCGGGGGTGCGCGACCTCACCGTCGTCCACCCCGGGTACGCCCCGGACCAGGCGGTGCCGGCGTACGACGCCCGCGTGCCGCCGGAGCGCCCGGTGGTGGGCCTGGTCGGCCGGCTCAGCCCGACCAAGGGGCAGCTCGAGCTCGTGCGGGCCGCGCGGACGGTGCTCGACCGCCGCCCCGACGTGCGCTTCCGCCTGGTCGGGGGCGCGTTGTTCGGGGCCGACGCCTACGCGGACGCGGTCGACGCGGAGATCGACCGGCTCGGGCTGCACGGCGCCGTCGACGTCGTCGGGTTCAGCGACGACCCGGCCGGCGAGCTCGACCGGCTGTCGGTCTGCGTGCACGCGTCGCCCGTACCCGAGCCCTTCGGGCAGGTGGTGGTCGAGGCGATGGTGCGCGGCGTCCCCGTGGTCGCGACCGACGCGGGCGGCGTCCCGGAGATCGTCCGGCCGCCCGGCCGGGACCTGGGCCTGCTCGTCCCGCCGGGCGACGTGGAGGCGCTCGCGGCCGGGCTCCTGGCCGTGCTGGACGACCCCGGCGCGGCCGAGCGGCGCGCCCGGGCGGCGTACGACGACGCGACCCGGCGGTTCCCCGCCCGCGGGACCGCGCGGGCCCTCACCGAGGTGTGGGAGCGGGTCGCCGGACGGCCTCGACGACGTCGGACATGAGGGCCACCTGGCGCACCCAGGTGGGGATGGGCTCGGGGTCCGTGCCGCAGTCCTCGTCGAGCGGCGCGGCCGGCCCGCGCGACGGCTCCGCGAGCGCGTCCCGGACGGCGGCGGCGAACCCCTCCGGCGACGCGACGGCGACTCGCGGGTCGGCGGTGTCGCGGAAGCCGGCGACCGGCGTCGAGACGACGGGACGCCCCACCGCCCGGTACTCGTAGAGCTTGAGCGGGTCGAGGCTGTCCGTGAAGTCGTCGACGACGTGCGGGACGACGAGCGCGTCGGCGTGCTGGAGGTAGGCCGGCACCGCGTCGAACGGTCGGGCACCCAGGACGGTCACGCCCGCCCGGCGGAGCCGCTCGACGTCGGGCCGCTCCAGCGAGACCGGGCCGACGAGCACCAGGGAGCCCACGCCGTCGAGGGCGCGGGCGGTGTCCTCGCAGAGCCCGACGTCGAGCCGGTCGGCGTGCAGCGTGCCGACGTAGACGGCCGTCGCGCCCGGCGGGAGGTCCGCCGGGCGAGCCGCCGGGCGCCGGTACCGCTCGACGTCCACACCGTTGGTGACCAGCACGACCGAGCGGGCGTCGGCCTTGCGGGCCGCGAGCGTGGGGGAGCAGACGGTGACCGCCGCGGCGTGCTCCACCAGGTAACGGTCCGACTCGGCGACCCGGCGGGACTCGGCCGGGCCGCGCGTGGCCGCCGTCCAGTCGTCGGTGACGTCGTACAGGGTGGGCCAGCCGCTGACGCGCGCCAGCGTGGCGCCGTACGGGTCGTTGACCCACAGCACCGGCAGTGTCAGCCCGAGGCGGCGCGCGGCCCGGACGACGACGGCCGCGCGCCGCTCGTCGCCGTGCGGGGCGACCCGCCGGGGCAGCAGCTTGGTCGGCTCGAGCAGCCAGAGGCGGCGCGGGCCGACGCCCTCGACGTCCGGGGCGGGCCGCAGCCCTCGACCGGGCCGTGGCCGGGCGCCACGGGTCACGGCGTGCACAGGGTCGCTGACCGGCTCGACGAAGAGCACCCGGGCCGACGGGCGTTCGCGCAGGAGACCGGCGACGAGGTACTGGTTGCGCCGCCAGACGTCGTCCCACGGCTCGAGCGACATCACGACGATGTCGGGGCCGACGGTCTCGCGGACCGGTGTCACGACAGCACCTGCCGGTACACGCGCTCGGTGGCGGCCGCCTGGCGTGCGACGGAGAACTCGGCCTGCTGCCGGGCCTGCAGGGCGGCGCCGTAGCGGTCGCGCCGGCGGGGGTCGTCCGCGAGGGCGCGCAGCCGCCGCCCCGCGTCGTCGACGTCCCCGGTGGCGTACAGGCCGGGTCCGCCGGCGGAGCCGAGGGACTCGACGTGCCCGCCGGAGCCGTCGGCCACGACCGGGACGCCGCTCGCCATGGCCTCGAGCACGCTCAGCCCGAAGCCGTCGCCGGGGGTCGGGGCGAGGAAGAGTCCCGCGTCGGCCAGGAGCGCGGGCACGTCGTCGCGGTGGCCGAGGAGATCGACGGCCCCGTCCAGCCCGAGCTCGCTCACGAGCTCCTTGGTCGCCACCTCGAGCGAGCCCGACCCGGCGACCCGCAGGCGCCAGCCGCGGTCGGCGAGCCCCGACGCCGCGAACGCCCGGACGCCGGAGTCGACCCGCTTCTCCGGCTCGAGCCGGGACGCGATCAGCACCACGGGCGACCGGAGCGCCGCGCCGCGCGGGTGCGGTCGCTCCTCGAGGCCTGCGACCACCACCCGGCTCGGGCCGTCGATGCGGTCCTGCACGAAGGCGCTGATCGCGATCTGGGCGGCGACGGTGCGACGGATCACCGGCGCGGCGACGCGGCCGGCGGCGCTGCGCCCCCGGACCAGGGCGAAGTGCCGCGTCACGACGAGCGGCACGCGGTGCAGGAGCACCCGGGGGACGAGGCACGCCGCGAGCTCGCCCGCCGTCATGTGCGCGTGGACGACGTCCGGCTGCGGCCCCCGCACGAGCGAGCGTCGCGCCCGGGCGACCGTCGACCCCGGCCTGAGCTCGACGTCGTCGCCGACGACGGCGCGCATCGGCTCCTCCGCACCGCCCACCACCGCGACGACGTGGCCCGCCCGCGCCTGCGCCCGCGCGAGGCGCGCGACGTGGGCCTCGACGCCGGCGTACGCGTCCGTCACGACGACGTGCGTGATCCTCATGAGCGGCCACCGGGGAGCAGGAGCTCCTCGCCCTGCGCCGGGACCGGCTGCTCCACCGGGGCCAGGGCGGCTCGCGCCGCGCGTCGACGGACGCGCGCCGGCCGGTCGTCGAGGAGGGGCGCTCCTGGCGCCTTCGCGAACCCTTCGGCGCCCAGGCAGACCCCTACGAGCAGGAAGGGCAGGGACACGATGATCGCGACCCAGAACTGGTCGAACTGGCTCGCCACGAGGCGCGACGCGAGCAGGGCGACGGCGAGCGTCCCGAACCGGCGGTCCATCCGCCACGCGACCACGAGCGTGCCCAGCATGAGGACCGCGAACCCGGCGAGGCCGACGATGCCGACCGAGGACAGCACCTCCGCGACCGCGTTGGGCGGTTGGAACCCGAGCTCGGGCCCCACGGTCCACCAGCGCAGCCCGGCGCCGAACCACAGGTGCTCCCGCCAGACGTCGAACCCGCCCTCGATGCCCACGGCGCGGAACGCCGTGGAGTTGAACGGGTCGTCGCCGGAGAGGTCGTCCTGCACCCGGCTCGCGACGAAGATGGCGGCGGGGGCCATGGTGAGCAGCATGAGGATCGGGGTCTGGCGGCGTCCGCGCCCGGCACGCAGCGCGAGCACGATGAGGCCGACACCCAGGCCGACGATCGCCTGGCGAGACTGCACGGCCATGAGCGCGAGCACGAGCAGGTAGAAGGCCGGCACCCGGAACCAGGCCGGCCACCGCAGCCACGGCTGACGCACGAAGACGAGCAGGGCGACCGAGGCGAAGATCGGGCCCGCGAGGTTCTTGTGCAGCTCGAACGGCCAGCTCGGGTAGACCGGCGACACGTCGCCCTGCGCGAGCTGCACGGCGGCGGTCGCGCAGGCGTCGAGCGCGATCGCGAGCACGAACACGGTCAGGAGCGTCAGCCCGAGCGTCGCGTGCCCGGACCGCCCCACCGCCCAGCCCACGACCAGGGCCCCGCCCACCAGCAGCCACGCGTGGAACCACTCGATCGAGTTCTGGGCGAAGGGGGTGGCGACGACGGCGAAGAGCGTCGCGAGCTGGTACACCGCCGACAGCCAGAGCATGGACCGCAGGGCGGGCGTGAACGGGCGCGGTGAGAAGAGGACGGCGACCCAGAAGGTCGCGAACAGGGTCACGTCGCCCAGCGACATGTTCAGGGAGTCCCCGCCCACCCGCTCGGCCACGACGAAGGTGGGCATCGCGACCACGGGGACCAGCGAGGGGTCGTAGAGCATCACGCAGGCCAGCACCGCGACGGAGGTCACGGCCACCCCGAGGGTGAGATCGTGGGCGAGCACGTAGGTCGCCGCGAGGACGACGACGCCGAGGACCGCGGCCCACGTCGCGACGCGCGTCGTGGACAGCAGGCTCGACTCGATGCCCGTCTTCATGCCCGTCCGCGGCTCCCCGCTCGTCCGCGGGCGCAGGTGGTGGGCGCCGGGCCCGCCGGCGCTCACGACGGCACCGCTTCGCGGTCCTCCAGCGACGCCGGCCCGCCGAGGTACGCGCGCAGACGCCGCTGGGCGTGCTCCCGGCGGGGCCCGCGCAGCGCGGCGGAGCGCAGCACCGCACCCGCGACGAGACCGGCACGGGCAGCGGTCCAGCCAGCCGCACCATAGTGCTTGCGCAGGTAGCGCTCCTGCGACGCGTGGAAGTGCAGCTCGCGGACCCGGACGTCACCACCCGTGCCCGCGCCCTCGTGCACGACCTCGGTGGTGGGCACGAGGGCGTGTCGCCAGCCCTGCCGGTCGGCCCGGTACGCCCAGTCGGTCTCTTCGGCGTAGAGGAAGAACCGCTCGTCGAGCCCGCCGACACCGCGCAGCGCGGCTGCGCGGATCAGCAGCGCGGAGCCGATGACGAAGGTGCGCTCACGCGGCAGCCGGAGCCGGCCGAGGCCGGCGGCCTCCAGCCATGCCCGCGCCGGAGAGGGGAACGGCCAGACGACGCGTCCCGGTCGGCCCGCGCCGTCGACCTGCGAGGGGCCGACGCTCGCCAGCCCGGGGTCCGCGTGCAGGGCCTCGTGGAGCGTCGCGACGGTCTCGGGCCCGACGACGGCGTCGGGGTTGAGGAGGAACACGTCCGCTCCGGGGTCCTGCCGGTGCGCGAGCGCCACGTTGACGGCCGCCGCGAACCCGAGGTTGCGCCCGGGGTCGTGGTAGGCGGCGCCGAAGACCTGGGCGAGCGCGCGGTGCCGCGGGTCGGACGAGTTGTCGACCACGGTGATCGGAAAGGCTCCCGCCAGTGGCTCGAGCGCGGAGCGCAGCAGGTCGGGGTGGCCGTAGGCGACGACCACCACCTCGACGCGGGGGGCCGGCCGACCTGCCGTGCCTTCGTGCGCGGCCGGACCGTGGTCGCGTGCCGGCGCGCCGAGGGCCGCCTCGTAGACCGCGCGGTACCGACGGGCGACCTCGGGCCACGAGCACTCGCGTGCACGATCGAGCCCGGCCAGGCGCAGCGTGCGCGCGGTCCGCGGGTGGGTCGCCTGCCGGATCCCGTCCAGCAGGGCATCGGGTTCGTCCGGTGCCACGAGGACACCGGCGCCGGCGACGAGGTCCGGCACGGAGCCGACACGGGTCGCCACGACCGGGGTGCCGCACGCCATCGCCTCGACCACCACGCGGCCGAACTGCTCGGCCAGGCCCGGGGCGTGCCTCGACGGCACGACCAGGACGTCCAGCCCGCGGTAGAAGGCGGGAAGGTCGTCGGTGTCGAGCGGGCCGAGGAAGTCGACGCGGTCGCCCCACGGGGCGGCGATCCGCCGCAGCCTCGCCTCCTCCGGACCGGCGCCCGCCACCACGAGGTCCAGCGCCTCGTCCCGGGCGACGGCCGCGAGGAGCACGTCCACCCCCTTCTGGGCGGTGAGGCGCCCGGCGTACCCGACGCGCACCTGTCCCGGCGTGCGCGGCCCGGCTGGCCGCCTCCCGAGCTCTGCTTCGTCGGCGGGAGAGAACACGGTGGTGTCGAGACCGAGCGGGATCCGCTCGACCAGCCCCCGGGCGCCCTTGTAGCGCACGATACGGGCGGCGTCGTGGTTGCAGGTGACGACGGCGGCGGCGCCGCGCAGCGCGGCCGCCTCGAGCGCCCGGAACGGCCACGGGTACCGCTTGAGGAGGTTCTGCGCGGAGTAGAGGAGGTACGGCGCGGGGCGGGAGCGCCGCCCGCGCGCCGCGTCCACGAGCCGCCGCGCGGCGCGGACGCCCAGGATCTCGGCGGTCGCGAGCGCCACGGGCTCCTCGTGGATGTCGAGGACGTCCCACTGCTCGCCGAGCACCCGCCACAGGGCCCGCGGGTCGTAGAGGAACAGGGCGGGGTGCCTGCCGAACGTGCGCGCGGTCTCGAGCTCCTCGTCCGGCGAGGGCGCGGGGCGCACGTCGCGGCCGCCCTCGTCCCAGACGGCGGCCGTGAGGACGCGGACGTGGTCGCCGCGCCGGCGCAGCTCGGCCTCGCGGCCGCGCCACGCGTCGACCACCGCGCTGTGGGAGATGCGCAGGATCCTCATGGCTCCCGATCCTCGTCGCCGGGGTGCGGCCGGGGAACGTCGCAGGCCCGGAATCACCCGGGTGACGAGGCTTTTCACCCCGGGCAACCCTCACGGTGGGAGGCGGCTGCTGGTTAGCGTCGAGGCGGCGGTGAAGCCACCGGCCCGAGGGCTTCCCTGCCCGCGGGACCGGCCGGACGACGACGGGGGACGGACGATGCGAGTGCTCGTCGATGGTGACCGCGGGTACGTGGGTGCGGTGCTGGTGCCGTTCCTGCAGGCGGCAGGCCACGAGGTGGTCGGCTTCGACGCCGGCTGGTACGACGGCTGCGATTTCGGCCCTCCGGTGACGGGGTACGAGCAGCGCACCGGCGACGTCCGGGACGCGCGGCCCGAGGACCTCGCCGGCTTCGACGCCGTGATCCACCTCGCGGCCATCTCCAACGACCCGCTGGGGCACCTGAACCCCCAGGCCACCTACTCGGTGAACACCGACGGGGCCGTGCGCATGGCGCGGGCGGCGAAGGCGGCCGGGGTGACCCGCTTCCTGTTCTCGTCGTCGTGCTCCCTGTACGGCGCGGCGGGCGACGAGCCCGTCGACGAGGGTGCCGAGTTCCACCCCGTCACCCCGTACGGGGAGTCGAAGATCCAGGCCGAGCGCGGCCTTTCCGCGCTCGCCGACGACGACTTCTCGCCCACGTTCCTGCGCAACGCGACCGCGTACGGCTCGTCGCCGCGGCTGCGCGCCGACATCGTGGTCAACAACCTCACCGGTACCGCGTACACGCGCGGGGAGGTGCGGCTGGCGTCCGACGGGACGCCGTGGCGCCCCCTCGTGCACGTGGAGGACATCGCGCGGGCCTTCCTCGCCGCGCTCGAGGCCCCCCGCGAGGTGGTGCACGACCGAGCCTTCAACGTGGGCCGTGACGAGGACGTCGTCCAGATCCGCACCGTCGCCGAGCAGGTCAGCGACGTCACCGGGGCGCCCGTGACGTTCGCCGCGGGGGCCGGGGCGGACACCCGCAACTACCGGGTCGACTTCACGCGCATCCGCACCGAGCTCCCCGCCGCCGCACCGCGCTGGACGGTGCGGGACGGGATCCGGCAGATCTGGCAGGACGTGCACCGGTTCGGGCTCACCGCCGACGACTTCGAGGGCCCGCGCTTCGTGCGCCTGCACCGGGTGAGCGAGCTCGCCGCCAGCGGCGCCCTGGACCTCGAGAACCTGCGCACCACGGCGGTGCGGGCATGACCGCCGTGTCGGCGCCGCGGCATGCCGCCACGCCCGAGAGGTCCGCCGCGCCCGAGGGTTCCGCCGTGCCCGCGCCGTCGTGCCGGCTCTGCGGCGCCCCGCTCACCCGCACGTTCGTGGACCTCGGGATGTCGCCGCCGTGCGAGAGCTACCCGACCGCGCAGGAGGTGGACGGCCCCGAGGTCTTCTACCCCCTGCACGTGCGGGTGTGCGAGCAGTGCCTGCTGGTCCAGCTGCCGGCCTACGTGCCGGCGGAGGACATCTTCGACGACTACGCCTACTTCTCCTCCTACTCCGCGTCGTGGGTGGAGCACGCACGGCGGTACGTCGACGACGCCGTCGGGCGCCTCGGCCTCACCCCGGAGCGGTCGTTCGTCGTCGAGGTCGCGAGCAACGACGGCTACCTGCTCCAGCACGTCGTCGACCGGGGGATCCGCTGCCTCGGCATCGAGCCGTCGGGCAACGTGGCCGCGGCCGCGGTCGAGCGCGGTGTGCCCACGGTCGTGGAGTTCCTCGGCGAGGAGACGGGGCGGCGCGTGCGCGCCGAGCACGGGCCCGCGGACCTCGTCGTCGCCAACAACGTCTTCGCGCACGTGCCGGACATCGTCGACTTCTCGCGTGGTCTGCGGCAGCTCGTCGCCGACGACGGGCGCGTGTCGATCGAGATCCCGCACCTGCTGCGCCTGGTCGAGGGCAACGAGTACGACACGATCTACCACGAGCACTACAGCTACCTGTCGCTCCTCACGACGCAGCGCGTCCTGGCCGCCGCCGGGCTCACCGTGGTGGACGTCGACGAGCTGCCCAGCCACGGCGGCTCGCTGCGCACGTGGTCCGTGCCGACCCCCGAGGCGGGGACAGGATCCGACGACGCCGCGCCGGAGCCCTCCGCCGCCGTCGCCCGCGTCCTCGCCGCCGAGGCCGCCGCGGGCCTGCACACCCTGGAGGGGCACGCGGGCTTCGCGGAGCAGGTCGCGGCCGTGCGCGACGACGTGCTGCGCTTCCTGCTCACCGCACGCCGCGAGGGCAAGCGGGTGGTGGCGTACGGGGCGCCCGGCAAGGGGAACACGCTGCTCAACCACTGCGGCGTGCGCTCCGACCTCGTCGAGTTCGCCGTCGACCGCAACCCCTACAAGCACGGCCGGTTCACCCCCGGCATGCACCTCCCCATCCACGCTCCCGAGGCGCTCGACGCCGCCCGGCCGGACTACGTCGTCGTCATGCCGTGGAACCTGCGGCGGGAGATCTCGGCCCAGCTCGCGCACGTCGCCGACTGGGGCGGCCGGCTGGTGACCTTCCTGCCCCGCCTCGAGGTCTTCGAGCCGGGCACGTGAGCGCCGTCGTAGCGGGCTGGCGCTGCCGGTGGTGCCGGTCGGACCGCGCCACGGTGGTGCTCGACCTGGGCGCGCAGCCCGCGGCAGACCTGTTCCCCGAGCCGGAGGCGTCCCTCCCCGACCCGGTGCACCCGTTGCGCATGGTGATGTGCGACCGGTGCCGCCTGGCCCAGCTCGAGGCGGACCCGACCGGTCCCGAGGAGCCGCGCGGCGTAGAGCCCGCCGCTCTCGTCACGCAGGCGCGGGCGGGGGTGGCCGACCTCGTCGGCGGCGGGCTGCTGGGCCCGGGGACCTGGGTGGAGGAGATGCGCTCCCCGCACGGGGGCTCCTGGTCGGCGCGCGTGCACGAGATCGTGCCCGACGCCGTGCTGCTCGACGGCCCCGGCACGGTGCCGGGGCTCGCCGCCGACCTCGTCGTCGACTCTCTCGGCCTCATGCACGAGCCCGACCAGCGTGCGGCGTGGAACCTGCGCCTCGACTCCCTCGCCCCCGACGGCGTCGTCGCGCTGCACGTGCACCCGCTGTCCGTGATCGTGCGCGACGGCACCTGGAACGCACTGCGGCACGGGCACTTCGCGTACTACTCGCTCACGGTGCTCGTGGAGATGGCGCGCAGCACCGGTCTCGTGCCGGTCGGGCTGTGGCGCTACCCGCTGTACGGCGGGACGCGGCTGCTCGCGCTGGCGCGCGAGGGGTCGCAGCCCGCCCGCCGGCACGCCCGCGCCGCGGGCGACCTCGTCGCCACCGAGCTGGCGGCCGAGGCCGCGGCGGGGACCACGGAGCCGGCGGTCGTGTCGGTGCTCCAACGGCAGGTGGCCCGGTCGGCGGCGGCGCTCCGTGACTGGCTCGACGCGAGCGAGGGGAAGGTCGTCGCCTACGGCGCCGCGTCGCGCGCGGTCGCGCTCTTCGCGCTCGCCGGGGTCACCGCCGACGACGTGCTCGCCGTGGTGGACGCGTCCCCCGCGAAGCGAGGCAGGTCCATGCCGGGCGGCCCGGGGCCGCGGGTGCCCGTGCTCGGGCCCGACATCCTCGCCGAGATCCGCCCCGACCGGGTGCTGCTGCTGGTGCCCGACCTCCTCGACGAGGTGCGGTTCGCGCATCCGGAGGTGGAGGCGCTCGGGGGTCGATGGGTGGTCGCGGAGCCCGAGCCCGTCGAGGTCGAGCCGCTCAGCCGGGACCGCGGTCACCGTCGCTGAGCGTCGCGACCGCGTCGGGGTCTCGAGCCACGGGTATCCGCGTCACGGGTTCTCGGGCCACGGGCGCCCGGGCCGCGGGTGCTTCCGGCTGCCGGGGGTTCGACGCCGCCGCGGCAGGTGGTGGTGCGGTGCCGAACGCGGAGCGTCCGTGGCGGTCGGTGAAGAGCCACGTGCCGCCGGTGCGACGCATGGTGATGCCGAGCGCGTCGACGCGGTCGTGGTGGTGCCAGCACAGCAGGGCGGAGTTGTCGACGGACGTGCTGCCGCCGTCCGCCCAGTGGGTCACGGCGTGGTGGACCTCGCAGCGCGACCGTGGCTCGTCGCAGCCGGGCCAGGTGCACCGCCGGTCGCGGGCGACGACGGCGCGCCTGAGCTGGCCGGTGACGGTGCGCCGGGCGCGCCCGACGTCGAGCACCTGCGACTCCGGGCCGAGGACGACCCGCGTCACCTCGCTGTCGCACACGATGCGGCGCAGGAGGGACGGGGGCAGCGGGCCGCGGCCGTCGACGAACTCGGCGGGGTCGACGCCGAGCGACTCGGCCCAGCTCGTGGTGGAGGAGCCGACGTCGATGGCGCCGCCGCTGGAGAGCAGGCGGCGGAGCTCGGTGACCGAGACGGTGACGGTCAGGTGGGGCCGCACGGCGGATCCCGACCCCACGCTGCCCGTGTCGAGGGTGACGCGTGCGAGGTCGGCGAGCGCCTGGGCGCGCCGCTGTGCGGTTGTGCGGGTCTCCCCGGCGGCGGGCCGGCCGGACACGGCGTCGAGGGCGGCGCGCAGCGCCTGACCGTGCTCCTCCGTGCGGAACCCGGCGAGGTGGTAGCCGTCCCACGTCGGCGACAGGTCGACGAACTCCTTCTCGCGGGCGTGCGCGTAGCCCCGCTCGTCCGACTCCGGGTCCGTCACGTACGCGAACCGCCGGACCAGACGGCGGAACTGCGCGGGCGTGTACCAGGAGCCGGTGGCGAGCAGGTGCTCCTCGCCGGTCGGTGGGGCGAGGGCGGCGTCCGGCGCTTCCGGGTTCTCGCCGCCCGCCTCGCCGCCCGTCTCGCTCGCGGTCGGCGCGGGGGCGACGAGCGCGTCGCGGCGGGCCTCGGAGGTCGGGGCGACGTCGACGATGGCGCGCAGGTGGTCGGCGCCGAGCCGACCGTCGAGCGCGGCGGCACCGGTCGCCGGGAGGACGTCGCGCAGGGCGTGGGCCGTGCGGACGTCGCGGCGCGCTGTGGCCAGCCCGACG
This sequence comes from Isoptericola sp. NPDC056578, assembly GCF_042793275.1. Classification (NCBI taxonomy): domain Bacteria; kingdom Bacillati; phylum Actinomycetota; class Actinomycetes; order Micrococcales; family Promicromonosporaceae; genus Isoptericola; species Isoptericola sp. NPDC056578. The sequence goes on along the minus strand of NZ_JBHTVC010000003.1, from coordinate 115,732 downwards.
TTCTCCGCGCGGGCGAGCCAGTGCGCGAAGGTGCGTGACCCGTCGAGCGACCACCGGCCGTCCGACTCCAGCGCGGGCAGCACGCGCCACCGGGCGGCGTCCACCCGGGTGCCGAGCGTCCTGAGCCGGCCGGATGCCTGCTCGAGGACGTCCCGGCCGACGTCGTGCAGGCCGGCCTCCTCGACGGCCGCCGCGAGCGCGGCGAGCCCGCCCTCGAGGGTGGCCAGGGCATCGAGCAGCCGGGACGCCGGTGTGGCTCTCGGCAGCGCCGGGACGGCGGGTAGCGGAGCAGGGGCGGTGGTGGCGGGCATCGTCCCTCCTCGGTCGGCGCGCCGTGACACGAAGGACGCTATCGAACGGACGTTCGAACCGTCTCGGGTGCCGGCGAGACCTGTGGAGGAGTCGGTCGTCCCCAGGGGAAGGGGCAGGTTCGCCGCGGCGCCACGCCGCGGTGCGTCCCCGGGGAGGGGCGTGCCGCACGTGCCCGCGTCGGCCTACAGCACGTCTGCGCCGGGCCCCGACGTCGCGCCGCCGAGCTGCTGGACGAGCGCCACCCACGACCCGGCGGCGGCGTCGCGGTCGCTGACGAGCGAGACGGGCAGCGGCCACCGGACCCCGAGGTCGGGGTCGAGGTGGTGCACGGCGACGTCCTCGGCCGGGTCGTGCTCGGCGTCGATGCGGTAGCAGACGTCCGCGGTGTCGGTGAGCGTCTGGTGGCCGTGCAGGCAGCCGCGCGGCACGTACAGGACGTGGAAGTCGACGTCGTCGAGCCGGAACGCCTCCCACCGGCCGAACGTCGGCGAGCCGGGCCGGGCGTCGACGACGACGTCGTGCACGGCGCCGTGGGCGACGCGCACCAGCTTGGCCTCGCCGCCCCCCACGCGACCGTGCAGCCCGCGCACGACGCCGCGCCGCGAGCGGGACTGGCTGTCCTGCACGAACGCCGCCGGGTCGAGGCCGGCGCGCTCGGCGGTGGCGGTGTCGAACGTGCGCGTGAACAGCCCGCGCTCGTCGCGGTGCGGGGTGGGGGCGAGGATCAGCACCCCGTCGAGGGTGGTGGGCAGCACCTGCATGTCCACACGCTACGAAAGCGGGCGCGACCCGGTCGGGTGAAGTCGGCCGGGGCGCCGGATGAAAAGGCCCGCGGGGCCTTCAACGCCGCCGGGACGCGCCGCAGACTGGCGGCGGGGCCGGCCCCCTGCCGGCCCCACCAGGCTTACGACCCACCTCCCGACACCCGGGGGCACCATGACACAGCTGGCGCAGCACGCTTCGCAGCCCGACCAGATGCAGCCCGACCCGACGCAGCCCGGGGAGCCCGTTCGCTCCTTCGAGCGGTCCACGGCCGCGCAGGCCCGGCTGCACCGTCTCGTGCCGGGCGGCGCGCACACCTACGCCCGCGGGGCGGACCAGTACCCGGAGGGCATGGCCCCGGTGCTGGCGCGGGGCGCGGGCGCGCACGTGTGGGACGTGGACGGCAACGAGTACGTCGAGTACGGGATGGGGCTGCGCAGCGTCACGCTCGGCCACGGCTTCCGGCCCGTGGTGGACGCCGTGACGGCGGCGATCGCCGACGGCGTGAGCTTCTCCCGGCCCAGCCGGTGGGAGCTGGAGGCCGCCGAGGCGTTCTGCGCGCAGGTGCCGGGCGCCGACATGGTGAAGTTCGCGAAGAACGGTTCCGACGTCACGACCGCGGCCGTCCGGCTGGCGCGCGCCGCCACGGGCCGCGACCTGGTCGCCGTCTGCGCGGACCACCCGTTCTTCTCCACCGACGACTGGTTCATCGGCACGACCCCGATGGACGCCGGGATCCCGCGGGCGATCAGTGACCTCACGGTCCGCTTCCCGTACGGCGACCTGGCCGCCGTGGAGGCCCTGCTCGCCGCGCACGAGGGCCGGGTCGCCGCCGTCGTCCTCGAGGCCGCGACCGCGCACGCGAGCCCCCCGCCCGGCTACCTGGAGGGGCTGCGCGCCCTGTGCGACCGCACCGGGACGGTGCTCGTGTTCGACGAGATCATCACCGGGATGCGGTGGTCCGCCGGCGGCGCGCAGACCGTGTACGGCGTCGTGCCGGACCTGTCGACGTGGGGCAAGGCGCTCGGCAACGGGTTCGCCGTCTCGGCGCTCGCGGGCCGGCGGGAGCTCATGGAGCTCGGGGGGCTGGCGACGGACGCGCGCCGCGTCTTCCTGCTCTCCACCACCCACGGCGCGGAGACGGCGGGTCTCGCGGCGTGGCTGGCGGTGCACCGCGAGTACGCCGCGAGCGACGTGCCCGGCGCGATGGCCACCCAGGGCGAGCGGCTGCGTGCCGGCGTGCAGCAGGCGGTCGACGCCGCCGGGCTGACCGGCTGGGTGACGGTGTCCGGGCACCCGGCGTGCCTGGTCTTCGGCACCCGCGACCACGCCGGCGCGCCCTCGCAGGCGTACCGCACCCTGTTCCTCGCCGAGCTGCTGCGCCGGGGCGTGCTGGCGCAGTCGTTCGTGATCTCCGCCGCGCACACCGACGCGGACGTGGACCGGACGGTCGAGGCCGTCGCCGGGGCGCTGCCCGTCTACGCCGCCGCCCTGGACGCGGGCGGCACCGAGGGTTTCCTCGTCGGCCGGCCCGTCGCCCCCGCGCTGCGGGAGCGGGCCGCGCCGCGCCGTGTCCGTCAGACGCCCGACGACGGGCAGGCCCTGGGAGGGACGTCATGAAGGTCGTGCTGTTCTGCGGCGGGCTGGGGATGCGGATGCGGTCCGGCCCCGACTCGCTGCCCAAGCCGATGATGCCGATCGGGTCGCGACCCGTCCTGTGGCACATCATGAAGTACTACGCGCACTACGGGCACACGGAGTTCGTGCTCGCGCTGGGGCACGGCGCGAACGCCGTGAAGGACTACTTCCTCCACTACTCGGAGACGCACTCCAACGACTTCGTGCTCACCAAGGGCGGCGAGCACGTCGAGCTGCTCAGCAGCGACATCAGCGAGTGGCGCATCACGTTCGTCGACACGGGGATCGACACGGCGATCGGCGAGAGGCTGCGGCGCGTGCGCCGGTTCCTCGACGACGACGAGGTCTTCCTCGCCAACTACGGCGACGTGCTCACGGACGCGCCGATGGACCGGATCGTCGACGACTTCCTCGCCACGGACGCCGTCGGGTCGCTCATGGCGGTGGCCCCGCAGGACTCGTTCCACGTGGTGCGCTACGACCCGGACGGCACGATGCGCGACCTGGAGCCCGTGGCCGACATGAGCATGTGCATCAACGGCGGCTACTTCGTGCTGCGGCAGGGCATCTTCGACTACCTCGGCGAGGGCGAGGACCTCGTCATGGACGCCTGCGTGCGCGCCGCTCGCGCCGGCCGCTTCCGCGTGCACCCGCACACCGGGTTCTGGGCGCCGATGGACACGCTCAAGGAGCGCTCCGCGCTGGAGGAGATGAACCGCGTGGGCGACCGGCCTTGGGCGGTGTGGGACCGCGGCGCGCGCCCCGCGCCGCGACGCGTGCCCGAGGTCGAGGTCGGCGAGGTCGTGGGTCCGGCTCGTGCCGGCGCGTGAGGTCCCGGTGCCTGAGCTCCCGGTGCGTGAGGTGAAGGTGCACGTCGGGCTGCTCGGCGAGTTCGGGGTCCACAACTTCGGGAACGAGGCGTCGCTCGCCGCGATGCTGGGCGTGCTCCGTGCCGACGACCGGCTGGTCCCGGTGGTGGTCGCCGACCGCTGCGAGGCGGTGACGGCGGAGCACGGCGTGGCGGCCGTGCCGTTGCACCATCCCGGTGTCCGTCGCGGGGGAGCGGGCGGCCTGCTCGGCAAGCTGGCCGACGCGCGCCGCGCGTGGCGAACGGTCGGCGACCTGGACGCCGTGGTCGTGCCCGGCACCGGGATCTTCGAGGGGCTGGCGATCGCCCCCGGGGGGATCCCGCTCACCCTCTTCTGGTACGCGCTCGCCGCCCGCCTCCGACGACGGCCGTTCCTCGCCCTGTCGGTCGGGGTCGACGCCGCCTTCCACCCCGTGACGGCGCGACTGTTCCGCTGGACGCTCTCCGCCGCGACCCTCGTGACGGTGCGCGACGACGGGTCGGCGCGCGCCGCACGCCGGCTGGGGGTGCGACGCCCCCTCGACGTGGTGCCCGATCTCGTCCTCGGGCTCCCGGCCCACGGCGCCCCCCGCCGTGAGCGTCCGCGCGTCGTCGTGGGAGTCATCGACTACCGGGGCCTCGGGACGGCGGAGGGGGAGGCGGACCGCGCCGCCTACGTCGCGCGGATGGTGCGGGTCGTCCAGCGGGTGGCGGCGTCCGGCGCCGACGTCGTCGTGCTCGGTGGCGCGCTGCCGGACGCGCCGACCGCCCGCGAGGTCGCCGCCCGTGCGGCGTCGGCCGGCCCCGGCAACGTCGAGGCCGTGGAGGCGGGGTCGCTGGCGGACGTGGCGCGGGAGACGGCCGGGTCACGGGTCGTCGCGGCGGCCCGGTACCACCACCTCGTGACGGCGCTGCGGCTGGGGGTCCCGGCCGTGTCGCTCGGCTACGGCGCGAAGCAGGGACGGCTGCTCGAGCAGTTCGGCCAGGGGGACCAGGTGCACACGGTCGACGGCTTCGACCCGGACGAGGTGGCCGACCAGGTGCTCGCCCTGCTGCGGGAGCCCGCGCCGGACACGAGGCCGGTGCTCGCGGACGCTGCCCGGCGGCTGGCGGCCCAGGAGGAGCGGCTCCGCGACGTCCTCGCCTTGACGCTTCCCGGAGCCGCCGCCGGCAGCCCGCACGAGTGGTCGGGGGCCGCCCGATGATCGGCCTCGCGCTGCCCGACGGCCCGCTGCGGGTGGTGTGCCTCGCCGCGCACCCGGACGACGTCGAGATCGCCTGCGGCGGCACGCTCCTGGCGCTCGCGGCGCGGGGTGGTGTCGAGGCGGCGTACCTCACGCTCACCGGCGACCCGTCCCGCCAGGACGAGGCGCGCACCGCCGCCGAGGCGTTCCTCCCCGGCGCGACGAGCGTGTTCGGCGGGCTGCCGGACGGGCGCCTGCCGGATCGGTGGGGTGAGGCGCGGGCCGCGCTGCACGAGCACGCCGAGCGGGTCCCGGCACCGGACCTGGTGCTGGCGCCGCGGCCCGACGACGCGCACCAGGACCACCGGCTGGTGGGGACGATGGCTCCGACGGTCTGGCGCGACGCCCTCGTGCTGCACTACGAGATCCCCAAGTGGGACGGCGACATGGGTCGCCCGTCGACCTACGTGCCGGTCCCCGACGCGCTGGCGCAGCGCAAGGTCGAGCTGCTCGACGCCTGCTACGCCTCCCAGAAGGCTCACGACTGGTGGGACCACGAGGTGTTCCTCGGGCTCCTGCGCCTGCGCGGGATGGAGTGCCGCAGCCGCTACGCCGAGGCGTACACCGTGACCAAGAGCGTGCTGTCGCTCGGCCGGGGGACACCGTGACGCGGGGCGCGCCGGCCCCGGTGCTGTCCTTCGGGCTGCCGGTGTACAACGGCGAGCGGTTCCTCGAGGGAGCCCTCCAGGCCCTGCTCGCGCAGGACCTGGAGGACCTCGAGGTCGTCGTCTCCGACAACGGCTCGACCGACGGCACCCAGGAGATCTGCCGGGCCGTCGCCGCGGCCGACCCCCGCGTGCGGTACCTCCGCGCCGAGACGAACCACGGTGGGACGTGGAACTACCGGCGCGTCCTCGAACGGTCCGCGGCCCCCCTGTTCAGCTGGGCGGCCGTGGACGATCTCTGGCTCCCCACGTTCGCCTCCTCGTGCGTGCGGGCCCTCGACGAGCGCCCCGACGCCGTGCTGGCGATGACGCGGGCCCGGCTGGTCGACGGTGACGGCACGGTCACCGACGGCCTCGGGGACGCGGACCTCGGGTTGGACGCCGACGCCGCGCACGAGCGGCTGCGCCGGTTGTTCCGGTCGCAGGCGTCGCACGTCATGTACGGCGTGATCCGGCGCTCGGCGCTCGCCCGTGCGCGCCCTCTGCGCCCGATGGTGGGCGACGACATCGTGCTGCTGACCGAGCTGCTCTGCCAGGGGCTGGCCGTCGTCGTCGACGACCGGGCGTTCCTGCAGCGGCGGGTGCCCGAGCAGCTCTCGCTGCAGGGCCAGGAGCAGGTGAAGTGGCACGCGCCGTCCGCGCGGGTCCGCTTCGCCTTCCCGCAGACGCGGCTCAACCTCGAGCTGTACCGGGCCGTCGCGACGACGCGCCTCCCGCTCCGGGAGAAGGCGCGGTGCTGGTCGCAGATCGTGCCGGGCTGGGTGCTGCCGAGGTGGCGGGGGATGGCCCGCGACGTCGCGACCGCTGCCGGGTTCGCGGGCTGATCGGGCGGCGTCGTGGTGCGGGAGAGGTCGCACGGGCGGAGACGCCGGGTCGTCGCCGTCGTGGCGACGACGGCCGTCGTCGCGCTCGCGGTCGCCGGCGCCGCGTGGTGGTGGGACCGGGAGCACCAGGGGCAGGCGAGCCGGATCGGTGGCACGGCCGGGCCGGTCGCCGCGGAGCTGCCCGCGACGCCGCCGCCCGCGCCCGAGACGCCGGACGGGGCACACCTCGTCGCGGGCGTGGGTCCGGACGGGCGGTACTTCGTCGACCAGGACGGCGCGCCGGTCCTGGTGCGCGGCGACTCGCCCTGGTCGCTGCTGGTCGACCTGTCGCCCGAGGAGGCGCTGACCTACCTGGACGACCGGCAGGGACGTGGGGTCAACGCCCTGATCGTCTCGCTGCTGGGCGCGACGGCCAACGGCGGGCCGTCCGACGACGGCGCGACCGCGGACGGTCTGCTCCCGTTCGTGGACGGTGACGTCCTGTCCTGGGTGCCGGAGTACTGGGACCGGGCCCACGCGACCCTCGCCGCCGCGGCGGAGCGCGGCATGTCGGTGTTCCTCTACCCGGTGGACGGCTGGACGGTGGGTCGCGCGTTCTTGCCGTCCTCGCAGCAGGAGTGCCGTACCTACGGCGAGCGGGTGGGCACGTGGGCAGCCGACCTGCCCGGCGTCGTCTGGATGACGGGCGGGGACTACTTCCCCGCGGCGGACGACCCGGCGGCCGGCAGCGACGTCGACCGGTGCTTCGACCAGGTGGTCCAGGGCATCCGCGACACGGGAGACCACCGGCCGTTCTCGATCCAGCTGGGCTACCCGCGCTCCGTCTCCACCGACGACCCGTACTGGGCCTCCCGGGTGGACTTCACCTTCGTCTACTCCTACCCGCCCGCCTACGACGCCGTCCGGCAGGCCTACGACCGCGAGCCCGCCGTCCCCGCGCTCTTCGCCGAGGGCGGCTACGAGGGCGAGAACAACGACGGCGGGCCGCCGACGAGCCCCGAGTCGCTGCGGCGTCAGGCCGCGTGGGCCCTGACGTCGGGTTCGCCGGGGGACTTCTACGGCAGCGACGACTGGGAGTTCCTCGACGGTTGGCAGGGCCGCCTCGACGCGCCGGGCCTCCGACAGGTCGGCGTGGTGCGGGACGTGGTCGAGGCGCTCCCCTGGTGGGAGCTGCACCCCTCCGACGACCTCGTCATCTCCGGCGCGGGGGCGGCGCGGACCGGCGACACGACGGACGTCCTCGACGGCGACCGCGCGACGGCGGCGGCCACGGCAGACGGTCGCGCCGCCGTCGTCTACGTCCCGACGGAGCGTGTGCTCGGGCTCGACCTGGCGGTGCTCGCCTCCGCGGGGAGGGCGCGCTGGGTGGACCCGTCGTCCGGGGCGGCGACTCCTGTGGCGCTGACCGAGCGGATGCGCACCCCGGGGCGGAACGCCGACGGCGCGGGCGACTGGCTGCTGGTGATCGGACCGGGCTGACGCCGGCTCTCAGGTCGCGGGCATCCCCGCCGGCCTGACGGACGTCAGGCCGAGGTCGCTGAGGACGACGTCGAGGGTCCGCCGCGCCGCACGCCAGTCGTGCGCCCGCGCGTGTCGCAGGCCGCGTTCACGGGTCGTGGCCAGGAACACGCTGTCGTCGGCGAGCCCCTCCAGGGCCGCGGCCAGGGCGTCGGGGGACCCGGGCGGCACCAGCACCCCGGCGTCGCCGGCCGCCTCGGGGATGCCTCCGGTCCGTGCGGCGACGACGGCGGCGCCGGACGCCATCCCTTCCAGCACGGTGAGGGCGAACGGCTCGGCCCACCGGGAGGGCACCACCACGACGTCGGCGGCGCGCATCAGGGCGGCCACCTCGTCTCGGGGCCGGAACGGGAGCCAGCGCACGGCGTCGCCGAGCGGCCGGGCGGCGGCCCGCAGCTCGCGCTCGTACCGGGTGAGGGGCGCGCCGGGGGCGAAGTGCGGCGTGCCGACGACGGTGGCGACCACGTCCGGCCGGCGGAGCCGGAGCAGGGCGTCCACGAGGACGTCCGGCCCCTTGTCGGGCACGGTGCGCCCGACGAACACGACCCGCAGCCGCTCCCCGGCGACCCGTTCGGCGTCACCGGGACGGAAGAGCGCGGTGTCGACCCCGTTGTGCACCACTCGAACGCGGTCACGCAGGCGCGGCGGCAGGCGGTCCGCGGTCCGCTCGGCGACGTAGCCGCTGACGCAGACGACGGCGCCCGCGGGGTCGAGCACCCGGGCCGCCTCCCGCGGGGAGTACGTGCGCAGCAGCTCGTTGTGCGCGTAGAGCACGGCAGCGTGCCGGTCGACGTCCACGAGCGGGACGAGCTGGGGGAGGTTGTGGCCGAGGACCACGGAGGCGGGCCACCGCGCCTGGTCCGCGAGCGCGGCGGCGAGCGGCCGCCGGGCGCCGGTCCGGGGCAGGCCAAGGCGCGCCGCCGCGGCGTCGCGGTAGCGGTCGGCGCGCTGCTGCGGCACGGGGTCGTACTCGACGACGTCGGCGCTCGGGTAGCGGTCGGGGTAGGTGCCGCGCGCGACGGCGACGACCGACCGCGGGGCTCCGGGCGGGGTCGCGGACGCGAGGCCGTGCACGACCGAGGGCAGGGCGCTCCCGGTCGAGGGGGAGAAGTGGTCGCCGGGCGTGATCACGTGCAGGTGGCTCCCGGCCGGGACTCCGATGGCCATGCCGTCGAGCCTAGGTCGGGGGCGGCATCCTCCCGGGGGTGAAACGTGCCCGCGCCCGGCTGAAAAACCGCTCCGGCCCTCGGAATGCCGGCGGTCGTCGGAAACGATGGCCGGTGTGACAGCACACGTCGTCCTCGTCCGCGCCGACCGTCCGGCGGCGGCCCGGTGCGTGCGATGAGCACGGACGAGAGGTCCGCCCCACCGGCGCCGGTACCGAGCGCGGACGCGCGCGGCGAGGCCATGACGCGCGGCGAGCTCCAGGATCGGGCGATCCGGGGCGCCCTGTGGACGTTGGTGCACGTCGCCGTGATGCTGCCGCTGGCGTTCGCCGTCAACATCGTCGTCGCGCGAGTCCTCGGTGTCGTCGACTACGGGCGCCTCGCGTACCTCTCGACCGTGCTCGCGCTCGTCCTCACGACCATCGACCTGGGCGTCGGGACCGGCCTCGTCCAGTTCGGGTCGAAGGCGCACGCCGCCGGCCGGTTCGCCGAGGTGCGGCACATGCTCCAGGCGGCGCAGGGCTACAAGATGCTCGTGGGCGTGCCCGTGGTGGGCACGGCGGTGCTGCTGCTCATCGACGCCGATCCTGTGCTCACGGTGATCGCCCTCGTCTTCGGCGTGCTGGTGCCCCTGACGTTCTCCGGGGCGGGCGACGCGCTCGCCATCGAGAACAAGACGGCGCAGAACGCGCAGGCGGCGATGGTCGTCAACCTCGTCGCGCAGGTCCTGGTGGTGGTCGCGGCCACGACGGTGGGCACGGCCGACGCCATCTGGGCGGTGCGCCTCGTCGCGGCCGGCCTGGGCGCGGTGGCCTACCTGTACTTCGTGGCGCCCCTGTACCGCAGGGTCCTGCTGCGCCCGCGTCTGCGCCGGTTTCCGCCGGGCTTCTGGGCGTTCGCGCTGCCGGCCGGCGCGGCCGGCCTGGTCGAGGCGTTCGTCTCGTCGCGCAGCGAAGTGCTGGTGCTGACCTGGATGTCGGAGCCGGAGGCCGCCGGAGTGTTCGCCCTCGCGATCGGGCTCGGCGTCCACCTGTTCGCCCCGGCGCAGTCGCTGCTGGGGCCGCTCGTGCCGGCGATCTCGGGGCTGCGCGAGGTGGACCACGAGGCGGTGGCGCGCGCGCTGGGCCGCGCGCTGCGCGCATCCTCGACCGCGACGGCGGGCGTGGTGGCGGCGGCGACCCCAGCGTTCGCGCTGCTCGTCCCGACGATCTACGGTGCCGAGTTCTCCGCCGTGCCCCCGGTGCTCGTCGTCCTGAGCGTGGCCGGCGGCCTGCTGGTGATGGCCGGACCGCTCAAGGCGTTCCTCATGGCACGGCTCAAGGGCACCTGGCTGCTGTGGGCGAACCTCGCCTGCCTGGTGGTCGACGTCGGGCTGACGGTGGCGCTGATCCGGCCGCTCGGGGTCTGGGCCGCGGTGCTCGGCAACGCGACGGCGGCGGTGCTGCTCTTCGGCGGCCTGCTGGTCCTCGAGGCGCGGTCGCTGGACCTGCCGGTCCGGCGGGCGCTGGCCATGGTCCAGCCGTTCGTGCTCGGCGCCGCGATCTCGGTCCTGACGTGGTGGGGCGTCGACGAGGTCGGGGCGCCCCCGGTGCCGTCGGCGGTCGTGGCCGCCGTGCTGGGCCTCGGGCTGTTCGTGGGCGCGGTACGGCTCACCCGGTCGGGCCTCACGCCCGCCGATGCCGACGCGGTGGCCCGGTCCGTGCCGGCGCGGGTGCGCGCCGTGGCCGTGCCGCTGCTCAAGGTCGTCTCCGCGAGCCGGGCATGACGTCGAACGAGAGGGACGAAACGTTGGAAGCCAGGGCCGTCGCCTTCTACCTGCCGCAGTTCCACCCGATCCCCGAGAACGACGCGTGGTGGGGGCCGGGGTTCACCGAGTGGACCAACGTGGCGCGGGCGCGCCGCCTGTACCCGGGGCACCGGCAGCCGCTGGTGCCCGCCGACCTCGGCTTCTACGACCTCCGGCTGCCGGAGGCGCGGGCCGCGCAGTCGGAGCTGGCCGCGCAGTACGGGGTGGAAGCGTTCGCGTACTGGCACTACTGGTTCGGCAACGGGCGCCGCATCCTGGAGCGGCCGTTCGCGGAGGTGCTGGCCTCCGGCGCGCCCGAGGTGTCGTTCTGCCTGGCGTGGGCGAACCAGACGTGGAGCGGCATCTGGCACGGCGAGGCCGACCGCATCCTGGTGCAGCAGCACTACCCGGGCGTCGAGGACTACACCGCCCACTTCGAGGCCGTGCTGCCCGCGTTCCGCGACCCGCGCTACCTGCGCGTGGGCGGGCGGCCCGTCTTCTACGTCTTCCGCCCCGAGGAGCTGCCCGACGCCGCGGACTTCGTCGACCTGTGGCAGGGCCTGGCACGCAAGGCCGGGCTCGAGGGCCTCTACCTCGTGGCGGAGATGAGCGACCTGCTCGGCGGTGGGCCCCGGTACGACCGGGTCAAGGAGGACGGGTTCGACGCCGGGGTGTACATGCGGATGCCGGCCGGGGCGTCGCGGGCGGAGCTGCTGAGGATGCGCGCCCTGCGGCGGGCGGCGGGCGGGCCCGAGGTCTTCCCCTACTCGACGGACTGGTCCGGGCAGAACCGCACCGGCGACCTGGTCCAGCCGTGCGTCTACCCCAACTGGGACAACACGCCGCGCTCCGGCCGCGGGGGCGTCGTGCTGCACGGTGCGACGCCGGAGAAGTTCGGGGAGAACGTGCGGCAGGCGGTGGCGTCGATCGCGCACCGGCCCGCCGACGAGCGCCTGCTGTGGGTCAAGTCGTGGAACGAGTGGGCGGAGGGCAACCACCTCGAGCCCGACCTCCGGCACGGCCGCGGCTGGCTCGAGGCGCTGCGGGACGGCCTGCGATGACCCCGGGCACGCCGCCGGGACCCGCGCGGCCCCTGCGCATCGCGATCGTCTCCTACTACCTGCCCAGCACCAGCAAGCAGGGCATCGGCTACCAGGTGCACGAGCTCGCGACCGAGCTCGCGCGGCGCGGTCACGACGTCACGGTGCTCAGCGACTGCCCGCCGGTCGACGGGGCCGTGTACGCGCACCGGCACCTGCGGATGACGGGCTCGCTGCGCACGTTCCGGTTCGCGCTCGCGCTGCGCCGCGTGGACCTCTCGTCCTTCGACGTGCTGCACGCCTGGGGCGACGACTACTGGCTGTGGCGCCGCCGCGTGCCCCGGCACGTGCGCACGCTCGCCGGGTCGTGCTTCGAGGAGGCCCGCACCATCAGGGGCGCCAAGGAGAAGGCGCGGATGGTGCTCCTCGGGCTGTCCGAGGTGCTCGCGTCCCTCGTCGCCGACCACACCGTCGTCATCTCGCCCGAGACGCGCCGCTGGTATCCGTGGGTGCGCGACGTCGTGCCCTGCGGCACGGACGTCAGCCGGTTCCGGCCCGACGCCGCGCGGCGGGCGGACCACCCCGTGGTCCTGTTCGTCGGCTACTGGCGCGGACGCAAGCGCGGCGCGGAGCTGGCGCGCCAGTTCCAGGAGACGGTGCTGCTGAAGCACCCCGACGCGGAGCTCTGGATGGTCAGCCAGGACGTGCCCGACGACGTGGGCCCCGGGGTCCGAGCCCTGGGGCGGCTGACCGACGACGAGCTGGCGCTCGCCTTCCAGCAGGCGTGGGCGTTCTGCCTGCCGAGCGACTACGAGGGCTTCGGCATCCCGTACGTGGAGGCGATGGCGTCCGGCCTGCCGGTGGTCGCGACCCCCAACCCCGGGGCGCGATACGTGACGGACGGCGGCCGCACCGCCGTCGTCGTGCCGCTGGAGGACGTCGGCACGGCGCTCGCCGAGCTCCTGGCCGACGACGCGCGGCGGGAGGAGCTCGCGGCCTCGGCGCTCGAGCGCGTCCAGGAGTTCACGCTGGAGCGCGTCGTCGACCGGTACGAGTCGCTCTACCGCGCCTGACCCCTACCCGTCGGCACGCCCGTCGGCACGCCTGACGGCGGCGGTCAGGGCAGCGGCTGCGGGGCGCAGTCGGTCAGCGCGACGCTGAACGTGGTGGGCGTGTCCGGCGTCTCGATCATGGCGCCGTCCTCGTCGCCCTCGAGCTCGATCGTGTAGACGTCGCCGGGGGACAGGTACGTGGGCCGCCACGTGTCCGTGCCGCGCTTCCACTCGATCACCAGCACGTCGCCCTCGAGGACCTGGATCCGGCAGCCGTCGGCCCACGACCCCATGTAGGGGTGGATGACTTCGCCGTCGAGGTCGCGCACGGTGCGGGAGTTCGAGCCCTCTCGCGCGTTGGTGGGGTACGCGGCCCACTCCGGCCAGGCGAGCGCGCCGCCCACCCACGGCGTCCAGCCGTCGTCCGCGCACGTCGCGTAGGCGTCGCAGTGCCAGAGCGCGAGCGTCGAGTCCATCACGACGGCGTCCGCGGGGACGGTGGGCGTGGGCGTGGGAGTCGGCGTGGGGGTCGGCTCGGGGTCCGGGGTCGAGCCGTCCCCGGGGGTGTGCACGTAGGTGAACGACGAGTCGTCGTTCTGCACCGACAGCACCTGGTCGGACGGCAGGCCGGTCACCGTGTGCTGCTCGCCGGCGGACAGGCGCGCGATGCTGCGGTGCGGTCCCGTGGGCGTGCCCGCGTACAGCGTCGCGGAGCCCGTGACGACGGCGACGGTGTCGCCGTTGGCCGCGGCGGCAGGCAGGTAGACGGCCTCCGACGTCGTGTACCCGTGGCGGGTCGTGATCGCGCCGGACGTCTCGGGCCAGGCGATCGCGTGGCCCGACGTCGTCTCTCCCCACGGGCAGGGCTCGCCGGTGCAGCGCCACGTGACCGGCAGGGATGCCGCGTCCTGGCCGGGCGTGGGTGTCGGGGTCGGCGTCGGCGTGGGTGTCGGGGTGGGCGTCGGCTCCGGGGTGGTGGCGTCCCCGGGGACGTGGAGGTAGCGGAACGGACCGTCGTCGTTCTGGACGGACAGCACCTCGCCCGCCGGAAGGTCGGCGACCGTGAGCTCGTCGCCCGCCGAGAGCTGGCCGATGCTCCGGTGGGGTCCGGAGGGCGTGCCCGCGTAGAGCCGGGCCGACCCGGAGACGACCGTGATGGTGTCGCCGTTCGCCGCCTCGGCGGGCAGGTAGACGGGCTCGGACGTCACATAGCCGTGCCGTGCGGTGATCGCCCCGGAGCCCGCGGGCCACGCGACGGCGTGACCGGTCGTCGACGCACCCCAGGGGCACGGGTCACCGGTGCAGGTCCAGGTGACGGGACGTGACGCGGCGCCCTGGCTCGGCTGGGGGGTCGGCTCGGTGGACGGCTCGGGCGTGGGCGTGGGCGTCGGTTCGGGGTCGGGCGGGGCCTCGCCCCCGGGCGTGAACGCGTAGGCGAAGGTCGCGCCGTCGTTCTGGAGGGACACGACCTCGCCGTCGGCGAGGTCGCCGACCGTGAACGCGTCGCCGGCCGACAGCGCGGCGAGGTGGCGGTGCGGGCCGTCGAGCTGGCCGGCCCACACGCCCGCCGAACCCTCGACGACGGTGATCGTGGCGTCCTCGGCCGCGTCGTCGGGCAGGTAGATGGCGTCCGACGTCGTGTAGCCGTACCGCTCCGACAGCGCGCCCGAGCCCTCGGGCCACACGGCCGCGTTCCCGGTGGTCGTCTGCCCCCAGGGGCACGGCTCGCCGGTGCATGTCCAGGTCACCGCCCGGGACTCCGTGCGCGCGGGCGCGTCTCCGTCCTCGGCCGCGGCCGGGGAGATCGAGCCGGCGGCGAGGACGAGGGCGGGGGCCAGGAGCCGTGTCGCGCGGCGGCGTCGCGTGGTCATACGGTGACGCTATGCCGCGTCCTGCGCCCGCAGGGCGGCGACCTGGGTGAACTTGCCGTCGGCCCGGGGTGAAAGCGCTCCGGGGAACGCGGCGGAGGCCGCCGAGGCGGCAGCCCCGACGAGCAGCAGCGACCCCAGGACGTCGACGGGGCGGTGGGCGAAGGCGACCACGTTGACCACGCAGGCGACCAGCACGGCGGCGACCGCCACCTCGCGCACGACGACGTGCCCGGCCCTGGCACGGCCGGGCCAGAGGACGACGAGCGCGATGGCGAGTGCCGCCGTCGCCGCGACGTGCGTGCTCGGGAACGTGTTGTACGGGTAACCGAGCGCCACCTCGTGCACGGGGCGCGGCAGGACGGCGCCGCGCAGCACGAGGGCGAGGACCGCCGCGGCGGCGAGCGCCAGGCAGGCTGCCAGGGCCCGCCATCGCCGGTCGCGGACCGCGCGGACGGCGAGCGCCGCGACGACGACGCCGAGCCCCAGCACCAGGACCTCACGGGCGACGGCCGCGACGGGGTGCAGCATCGCGCCCGCGCCGGTCAGGACGCTGAACGCCACCGCGTCGACCCACTGTCCCCACGGCGCGACGACGCCGGCGCCGTACAGCAGCACGAAGCCTGCGGCCAGCGCCGCGGCCCGCGCGGCGTGGTCGCGGCGTCCCCGCTCCCGGCGTGACATGCCATCGATGGTTCTCGCTCGCGTGCGGCCCGGTCGAGGGCACGGGCGGATGAAGTTCGAGCGGGCGGGCAGGCGCGGCGGGCGCACTTTCACCCAGGTACGCGCCCTGTTCACCCGGTGCAGACGGTCTCCACGCCCCTCTTGCTGATTAGCGTGGTGGCGTCCCAGAAGGGGAGTGCCGCCGGGGGACGGCGCTGACTCGGCGCACAGAAACGGTGAGCAAAATGCCTCGAGCACTGATTACCGGGATCACCGGCCAGGACGGTCTCTACCTCTCCGAGCTCTTGCTCTCGAAGGGCTATGAGGTCTGGGGTCTGATCCGCGGGCAGAACAACCCGAAGCTCGACCTCGTGCGGCGCACCGTGCCGGACGTGCGGCTCGTGACCGGCGACCTGACCGACCTGTCGTCGCTGCTGCGGGCGCTGGACGCGGCGCGGCCCGACGAGGTCTACAACCTCGGCGCGATCTCCTACGTCGCCTACTCGTGGGAGAACGCGACGCTCACCAGCGAGGTGACCGGCAAGGGCGTGCTCAACATGCTCGAGGCGGTGCGGCTGCACGCGGGCGACGACCCCGCCGCCGTGCGGTTCTACCAGGCGTCGAGCTCGGAGATGTTCGGCAAGGTGCAGGAGGTGCCGCAGCGCGAGTCGACCCTCCTGTGGCCCCGGTCGCCCTACGGCGTCGCGAAGGTGTTCGGGCACTACATGACGATCAACTACCGCGAGTCGTACGGGCTGCACGCCTCCAGCGGCATCCTGTTCAACCACGAGTCGCCGCGCCGGGGGCCGGAGTTCGTCACCCGCAAGGTGTCGCAGGCGGTGGCGCGGATCAAGCTCGGCCTGCAGGACTCGCTCACCCTGGGCAACCTCGACGCCCGCCGGGACTGGGGGTTCGCCGGCGACTACGTCGACGCGATGTGGCGGATGCTCCAGCAGCCGCAGGCGGACGACTACGTGGTCGCGACCGGCCGGACCCACTCCATCCGCGACCTGCTCGACGCGGCCTTCGGGTGCGTGGGCGTCGAGGACTGGTCGGGCTACGTCACGCAGGACCCGCGCTTCATGCGGCCGGCGGAGGTCGACCTCCTCATCGGGGACCCGTCCAAGGCCCGTGACGTGCTGGGCTGGGAGCCGCGCGTCGACTTCGAGCGGCTGGTCGCGATGATGGTCGAGAACGACCTGGACGAGCAGGTGGAGCTGGCCGGGATGCGCCCGTGACGGTCGCCCTCGTCACCGGTGTCGCGGGCCAGGACGGGTCGTACCTCGCCGAGCGGCTCGCCGCCGAGGGGGCCGAGGTGCACGGGCTGGTCCGCGTCGGCGAGCGCACCGTCGGGCTGCCCGCCGGGGTCCGTCTCCACCAGGGCGACCTGCGCGACGCCGAGGGGCTCGCGGAGCTCGTGCGCCGCACGGGTCCGGACGAGATCTACAACCTGGGCGGGATCAGCTCGGTCGCGTACTCGTGGCGGCACCCCGTCGAGACGGGCGCCGTGTCGGGGCTCGGCGCGGTGGCCCTCTACGACGCGGCGTGGCGCCTCCAGGAGGACACGGGGCGGCCCGTCCGGGTGCTCCAGGCCTCGAGCGCGGAGATCTTCGGCACGCCCGACCGCGCGCCGCAGGACGAGGGCACGACGGTGCGGCCGTCGTCGCCCTACGGCGCCGCCAAGGCGTACGCCCACCAGATGGCCGCGGTGTTCCGGCTCCAAGGGCTCGGCGTGTCGACGTGCGTGCTCTACAACCACGAGTCGCCGCGCCGTCCGGAGACGTTCGTGACCCGCAAGATCACCGCCGCCGCGGCCCGGATCGCACACCGCGGCTCCGGCACCCTGGCGCTCGGCAACCTCGACGCGCGACGCGACTGGGGCTGGGCGCCCGACTACGTCGACGCGATGGTGCGGTCGGTCCGGCACCCGGTCGCGGACGACTTCGTCGTGGCGTCCGGGACGACTCGTTCCGTGGCCGACTTCGTGGCCGCCGCGTTCGCCGCGGCCGGCGTCGACGACTGGGAGCCCCACGTCACGGTCGACCCGCGGTTCGTGCGCCCTGCCGACCCGACGGAGCAGGTGGGGGACGCCCACCGGGCCCGGACGGTGCTGGGATGGGGCGGCACGCTCGCGTTCGAGGAGATCGTCGACCGCATGGTGCGGCACGACCTCGCCCTGCTCACGGCCTGACCGCGCTCACTCCTCGACGAGCAGGCCGCGGTCGCGGAGCGCGTCCACGAAGGCCTCGGCGTCGCGCCGCGCGACGTCGGCGGGGATGTCGTACTCGACGGCGAGCGCGTCCGCGAGGTCGCCGGTGGTGCGGTCCTCCTGCAGCAGCTTCGCCGTGAAGGCGCCGGAGCCGTTGGTCGTGAGGTACGTGGACGACGCGAGGTCGAGGATGACCAGCTCGCCGTCGATCTCCTGCCAGGTGACGCCGTCCTCGCGCAGCCTCATCGCCGTGCCTCTCGTCGCGGTTCTCCGGTCGTGCCGCCCCGAGGATAGGCCGATCCAGGGCCCGGGGTGGGGGCGGGACGGAGGTTTCACCCGGCGTCGGGTGAAAGGCGTCCGGGTGCGGGGTGACTTCGGCCCGAAGTCCTTGACCGGTCGTTGCTCGCGGCGCGACGTTGGGCGCGTCCTGCACGAACGAGGAGAGGGGAGTGCTCCGATGTACGAAGCACCGCGCATCACCGAGGTGGGCTCGGTCAAGGACGTCACGCTCGAGCAGCAGTTCGCCTTCGACTACGACGGCGACCTGTTCCACAAGGGCAAGGCGTCCTGAACCCACTCAGGGACAGGGTGCCGGTCGTTCCGACGTCGGAACGGCCGGCACCTCCGGTGTCCTCCGAGCCCTCCCCGCAGCGTCCCCCCGAGCAGCCTGGAACGACGATGACGTCCTTCTACCGCCCGACGGCCTTCGAGGTCGCCGCGTGCTGGCTGCCCGGGCTGGTGCCCGACCCCGTGCCGACGACGCCCCGCGAGGTCGGGAGGCCGCTGGAGGCGATCAAGTCGTCCGTGCGGCGCGCCTCCGGCGGGCGCCCGGTGGCCGTCACCTTCTCGGGCGGTCGGGACTCGTCCGCCGTGCTCGCCGTCGCGACTGCCGTCGCCCGCGAGGACGGGAACCCCGACCCGGTGCCCGTGACGTTCCGCTACCCCGGGGTCGCGGAGGCGGACGAGTCCGCGTGGCAGGAGTCGGTCGTGCGGCACCTCGGGCTCTCCACGTGGCGGCGGATCGACGTCGGAGGCGAGAACGACCTGCTGGGAGACGCGGCGCGGGAGAGCCTGGTGCGCCGGGGGCTGCTCTTCCCCGCCACCATGCACGTGAAGGACGCGATGCTGCGCGAGCTGCGAGGGCATGTGGTGCTGACGGGGGAGGGCGGCGACGAGGTGCTCGGCGACCGCCGCTCCCGGGCTCTGCTGAGGGTCGCGCGCGGCCGGGGGAGGGCGGGGACCCCCCGCCGGGCCGCCCTGGACTCGCTGCTGCCCGCGCGGCGGTGGCGCGAGCGCACCGCCGCGGCGCGCAGCACGGCGGCGCTCACCTGGCTCGGGCGCGAGACGACGGCTCGGCTCGCCGACGAGATCGCGCGCGACGCCGCGGCCGAGCCGCTGTCGTACGCACGCGGCCTGCGCTGGCTGCGCCGGAGGCGCGCGAGCCGGGTCTTCCTGGACACGTTCGGTCAGGTGGCCGCCGACCACGACGTCGTGCTCGCCCACCCGCTGCTGGACGACGACTTCCTCGGGGCGCTCGGCGCGGCTCACCCGTGGGGCTTCCCCGACCGCACCGCGGGCATGCGCGCCGTCTTCGGCACGCTGCTGCCGGACGCCGTGTGCGCCCGGTCCGACAAGGCGTCGTTCAACCGCGCGTACCTGGGCAGCGCGACGCGCGACTTCGCCCGCCGGTGGGGCGGGGACGGCGTCGACGCCGCGCTGGTCGACGTCGACGGGCTCCGCGCCGCGTGGCTGTCCGGCTTCCCGCCCGGTCCGACGAGCCTGCTGCTGCAGCAGGCGTGGTTGGCGTCCGTCGGGGCGGAGCCGGTCCGGTGACCCCGTCCGGGGTGTGGCGCCGGGTGAGCGCCGTCCCGCTGGCGCTCCGGCTCCTGGGCGCCCTGCTGCTGCTCGAGCGCCGGCTGCGGCGGTGGGACGTGGCGCGCGTCGCCCGGCGGTACGACCTCACCCTGCTGGCGTCCGCCGAGCCTGCGTCCGGCGACCTCGACCCCGGCGTGCTGGACGACGCGGAACGGCGGCGGCTCCGCGTCCTGCGGCGGGTGCTGCGGCTGCCCGGCGTGAACGGTACCTGCCTGCGCTCGGCGATCCTCGCCGGCCGGCTGCTGCGCCACCGTCGTCCCGCGCTCGTGCTGGGCGTCGCCAAGGCGGGTGGCGTCGTGCGGGCGCACGCCTGGCTGCGCATCGACGACAAGGACCTCGACCCGGACCGCGGCACGGGCTTCCGGCCGCTCGCGGTCCCCACCCAGGGAGCGTGACATGGACCGCCAGCTGCTGTACGGCCTGATCGTGGAGGCGCCCTTCGACCTGCACCAGGACCGGGCGGAGGAGGGCGCGGCCCGGGCCGACGTCGTGGTCGCCGCCGGCCCGGGCACCGACCAGCGCACCGCCCCCGACGGGCGGCCGGTCCTGCACCACGAGCTGGCCGGGGACCCCTGGTACACGGCCTGGGACCTGGGCGCCGACGGCTACCTGCTCCGGTTCCACGAGGCGTGCGACTTCGAGGTGTCGGCCGACCTGCGCCACGTCGTGCTGCGGGAGGCGGACGGCGTCGACCCCGGGCTGAGCCGGGTGCTCACCACCGGCGGGATGCTCGCGTTCCAGCTGTACCTGCGCGGCGAGGCGGTGCTGCACGCGAGCGCGGTGGAGGACGACGACGGCGTGGTGGCGTTCGTCGGTTACTCGGGCATGGGCAAGTCGACGATGGCGACCTTGCTGTGCGCGGAGGGGGCCGCCCTCGTCACCGACGACGTGCTGCGCCTGGACCGCGGCGACGACGGCTTCGCGGCCCGGCTGGGTGCCACGGAGGTGCGGCTGCGCAAGGGTGCCGACACGCTGGCCGAGCGGTTCGCCGCGCGGGTGCCCGGGCGCCGCGTGAGCGCCGACGCCCGCCACGTGCTGCAGCTCGGCGCTGGAGCGCGCGACCGCCGCCCGCTGCGCGCGATCGTCGTGCCGCAGCCCGACCGTGCCGGCGGGGAGCTCGTCGTGCGCCGACGGACCGGCACCGCGGCGCTCTTCGAGCTGTTGCACTACCCGCGGCTGCACGGCTGGCTGGACGAGCGCGTGCAGAGCGCCCACCTGCGCCACCTCGCCGACGTCGCCCGCACCGTCCCCGTGCTGGTGGCGGACGTCCCGTGGGGGCCTCCGTTCGCGCCGGGGCTGGGCGCTCAGGTCCTCCGGTCGGTGGGCGAGGCCTCGGCGCGCCCGTTGGTCGGGGCCGACGCGGCGTTCAGGTAGGACCGGGCCTGGACCGTGAACATCTCCGCGTAGGCGCCGTCGAGGGCCATCAGCTCGTCGTGCGAGCCCTGCTCGACCACCACGCCGTCGTCGAGCACGACGATGCGGTCCGCCGAGCGCACGGTGGAGAAGCGGTGCGACACGAAGAGCGCGGTCCGCCCGTCGAGCGTGGCCCGCAGCGACGAGAACAGGTCGTGCTCCGCGAGCGGGTCCATCGCGGCGGTCGGCTCGTCGAGGATGACGAGCGCCGCGTCCCGGTAGAAGGCCCGGGCGATCGCGACCCGCTGCCACTGGCCGCCGGAGAGCTCCGTGCCGCCGGGGAACATGCGCGAGAGCCGCGACTCGTAGCCGTCGGGCAGGCCGGCGAGTGCGGCGTCCACGCCGGCGACCCGGGCCGCACGCCGTACCCGCTCGTGGTCGACCGGGACGTCGGGTCGGCCGAGGGCGATGTTCCACGTGGCCGTGTACGCGTAGTGGACGAAGTCCTGGAAGATCACCGCCACCTGGGGGCGCACGGCCGCGCCGCGCATCCCGGACAGCGGCCGGTCGCCCCACAGGACGGTGCCCGACGTCGGCTCGTACAGGCCGCCGAGGAGCTTGGCGAGGGTGGTCTTGCCGGAGCCGTTGGCGCCCACCAGGGCCACGACCTCGCCGGGGCGCAGCGCGAGGTCCACGTCGCGCAGCGCCGGTCGCCGCGAGCCCGGGTAGGTGAAGGAGACACCACGGGCGAAGACGCCCGGGAAGGCGGCCGGCGGCTCCTCGCTCCCGGTGGCCGCGCGCGCCGCGGCCCGCCCGTCGGTGAGGAACGCGTGCACGTCGTCGAGGAACAGCCCCGACTCGAAGATCTGCTGGACGCCGCCGAAGATGCCCTGGATCTGCCCCTGGAGCATCCGGACCGCGACCACGGCGGCCCCCGCCTCGGAGAACGTCACCTCGCCGCGCGTGATGAGCCAGGCCAGCAGCAGCAGCACGCCCGCGAGCACGACGGCCGCGGCGAGGTTGCCCGCGCCGTTCGTCAGCGCCCGGCGCCGCACGTGGCGGGCGAGGTCGGCCAGGTACGTGCCGTACAGCTCGCGGTAGCGCGCCTGCAGCCACGGGGCCGACTGGAAGGCGCGGATCTCCTTGGCCTCGTCCCGGCTGCTCTGCACGTAGTTGGTGTAGATGCGCTCGCGCTCGTTGGTCGTCTGCGCCACCTTGAACGCGAACTCCAGCCTGCCCTCGCGTCGGCCCGTGACCAGCAGGGGCAGGCCGCCGAGCGCGAGCAGCGGGAGCAGCACGGGGTGCAGCGCGACCAGCGCGGCGCCCACGCCGACCGTGGCGATCGACGACCCGAGGAGGTCGAACATCCCCTGGGTGACCTGGAAGGGCCTCGAGAGCGCGTTGACGCGGACCCGCTGCAGACGGTCGTAGAAGACAGGCGACTCGAAGTGCTCGAGCGGGACGCTCGTCGCGACCTCCTGCACGTCCTCGGCCATCAGTCGCGCCACGTGCTCGCCGAGCACCCGGCGTGCCGAGGCCTGGAGCCCGCCGGCGACCGAGGCGAGACCGGTCAGGGCGGCCAGGGCGAGGACCGGTCCGGTGACCGCCGCGACGCCGCTCGTGCCGTCGGCGAGCGCGAGCAGCACGTCGAGGAGTGCGGAGACGACGAGCACCTGGCCTGCCAGCGCCCCCGCGACGAGGACCTGGAGGACCAGCATCGCGACGAACAGGGGCCGGCTCGCGCGCCAGGACACCTGCAAGGAGCCGCCGAGCAGGCGCAGCAGGCGGCGTCCCCTGCGCTCGTCGCTCTCCGGCGTCCCGCCCACCGCGCTGTCTGCCACCGACCGCTCCGTCCTCCGCCGGGGCCCGGCCCGGCCTCACACACGCTAGCCGCGCCGGGGCGGCAGGAGGACGGTCCGGGCGAGAATTCGCCCGCTGCCGACGCCCCACCGTCGCCGAGCGCTCCCTATCCTGCCGGGATGGGGGCACGACCGACGGTGCGCCGCCCGCTGGCGCAGATCCTGCTCGACTCCGTCGCGCCCTCCGATCGTCCGCCGCCACGCGCCACGCCCGTCCCCCTCGACGGCATACGACTCGAGCTCCTGGCCGACGCCGCCCAGGACCACCGGATCCTGCCCGCGGTGGCGAAGCACGTCGCGGGCCGCCCGGACTGCCCCGAGCCGTGGCGTGCGCCGCTGCGGCGCGCTCGCGACGAGCAGGTGGTGCGCCACCTGGGGGCGCTCGCCGAGCTGGCCGTCCTGGGTGCGGCGCTCGACCGCGCCGGGGTGCCGTGGGTGGTGGCCAAGGGGCCGGCGGCGGCCGCGCTCTGGCCCTCGCCGGACATGCGGGAGTACTACGACCTCGACCTGTACGTGCCGCGGGCAGGTTTCCGGGCGGCGGTCGAGGCGCTGGACGCGGCAGGCTGCACGGGCGTCGACCGCAACTGGCCCCTCATGGCGCGCGAGCGGCGCGCTGAGTACGCGATGCGAGGGCCCCTCGGCGTGCACCTCGACCTGCACTGGGACTTCGCCGTGCCGCACGGGCTGCGTCGCAGCTTCCGCACCGACCCCGAGGCGATGATCGCCCGGCGCCGCACGGTGGCGCTGGGCGGCGGACGGGACGTCCCGACGTTCGACCCGGTCGACTCGGTCCTGGTGCTGGCGTTCCACGCGGCTCAGGCGGGTGCGGGGCGGCTCCTGTGGCTCGTCGACATCGCCGGCGCCGTCGCGGCGTGCGACGGCGCGCGGCAGGAGGTCGGCCCGCGTGCCCGGGCCATGCGGATCGATGCGCCGGTGGCGCTCGTCGTCGACCGCGCCGCGCGGGTGCTCGGTGGCCCGGGCGGTGGGTCGATGGGTGGCACGGGGCTGCGGGCACCGAGCGCGCTGCGGGGCGCCGCCGCCGCGCTCGACCGCCGCCGCGGCGTCCCCGACCTGCCCGGCGACCCGCACCGCGGCGGCCGGCTCTACACCGCCGCCCGGCCGGGGGCATGGATGACGGCGACTGCCCTGGTGGGGCACGCCGTCGCGCAACGCCGGATCGAGCGTGCGCTCCGGCGGGGGCTGCCCGACGCCGGGGAGAAGGCGCTGCGCCTCGACGTCCCGGACGCGCGGGCCCGGGAGGACTACCTCCGGTTCGTCGACTCGGGGGACGGCTGACCGTCTCGCGAGCCCGGCCGGCTCGCCAGCACCGCCCACGGCGCGACGACCCCGACCAGCAGCAGGGCTCCCACGACGTCGCTGGGCCGGTGCGCCTGGGTCGCGACGTTGGCCCACGCGGCCAGGAGCACGGAGGTCGCGAGCGTCGCCGTCACCCACCCGCCCGGGCGGCGACCGAGCAGGAGGACCACGGCCACGCACGAGGCCGCGAGCGTCGCCGTGTGGGCGCTCGGGAAGGTGTTGTGGAGGTAGCCGTGGGCACCCAGGAAGGGCCGGGGCAGGACGACGTCCCGCAGGACGGTCGCCAGGCCGAGGACGAGGAGCGGGAGACCGCCCACGACGAGGGCGCGCCCGCCCGCTCGCCGCCGCACCGCCACGACGAGGACCGCGACGAGGACGCCCGCCGCGACGACCGGCAGGAGCGCGCGCACCAGACGCGCTGCGCCGGCGAGGATCGGCTCGGGCGCGGTCAGGAGCGCGAGACCCGCGACGTCCGCGCGCTGTCCCGGCTCGGTCAGCACCGCCAGCGCGAAGAGGGCGGCGAGCAGGCCGGCCGACGTGGCGGACACGGCGAGCGCGACCGGGCCGCGGCGTCGCCGGTCGGTCACCCGGCCCGCCGTCCCGGGCGCGTCACCCGATGGCCGCCATGGTGCGGTCCAGCTCCGCCTCGACGTGCCGCGCGATCTCCAGCGACGCGGTGGCGGCGGGCGAGGGCGCGTTGATGACGTGCACCTGCCGGGGCGCGGTGCGCACGAGGAAGTCGTCCACCAGCCGCCCGTCGCGGTGCAGCGCCTGGGCGCGGACGCCGGCGGGGGCCGGGTGCAGGTCGTCGGCGGTGGTGCCGGGCAGCAGCCGTGCGACGGAGGCGGCGAACAGCGTGCGAGAGGCGGAGCGGGCCACCTCGGCCGCGCCGGGCACGAGGTTGCGCCCGGCGAGCCGCCAGAGGCCGGGCCAGGAGGCGGCGTCGACGACGTCGCGCCAGGCGACGTCGCGCCGCCGGTAGCCCTCGCGGGCGAGGGCGAGGACGGCGTTGGGCCCGGCGTGCACGTCGCCGTGCACGCCCCGCGTGAGGTGCACGCCCAGGAACGGGAACCGCGGGTCGGGCACGGGGTAGACCAGGCCGCGCACGCGGTCGGCGGCGCGCGGGGCGAGGTCGAAGTACTCGCCGCGGAACGGCACGATGCGGGCCCCGGGGTCGACGCCGCAGGCCTGCGCCAGCCGGTCGGCGTGCAGGCCGCCGCACACGACGAGGGCGTCGGCGACGAGCTCGAACCCGGCGTGCTCGCCGACCTCCTCGACGTCGACCCGCACCTGCGTGCCCACCGTGCGGGCGCCGCGCAGCGCGCGGCCGAGCAGGACGGCGCCGCCGGCCTCGGCGACCTGCCGTGCGAGGACGGCGCACACGGCGCGGTAGTCGACGACGCCCGTCGTCTCCACCCGCAGCGCCCCGACGCACGCGATCTCGGGCTCGTGCTCGCGCGCCTCGACGGGGTCCAGCTCGCGCACGGGCACTCCGTTGGCGGTGCCGCGCTCGGCGAGGGCGCGCAGCCGGTCGCGCTCGCCGGCGTCGGTCGCCACGACGAGCTTCCCGGTCACGGCGACGGGCACGTCGTGCTCGGCGGCGAACCGCGTCATGGACGCGGCCCCCGCGGTGCCGAGGCGCGCCTTGAGGCTGCCCGGCGCGTAGTACAGGCCGGAGTGGATGACGCCCGAGTTGCGGCCCGTCTGGTGGCACGAGAGCTCGTGCTCCTTCTCGAGGACGGTCACGTCGTCGCCGCGGCGGGCGAGCCGTGCGGCCGTCGCGAGCCCGATGATCCCGCCCCCGACGACGACGACCCGCATGCTGCCTCCTCCGGACGGTGGTGGCGGGCCTGGTCCCTGGCCGGGCCCGCCGCTCTCAGGATGGCAGTCCCGGTGCGCTGCGGGGAGGGGTCCCCAGGGTGAACGGTGAGGTGAACCCGCCTGCGCCCGCGTCCTCCGGCATAGTGGGAGGAGCGGGGGCGGCCGGCCCGGCCGTCGCGCCTCGCCGACGAGGAGGAACCCATGACTCACGACGACGGCACGCAGCCGGGCCCCGACGAGCCGCGGCCGGGCGAACCCGGTGCGGACGCGCGGCCCGACGGGGTGGGACCGCCCGCGCCCCCGGACCCGTACCGGCAGCCCGCGGAGCCCCCGCCGTCGGGAGCCACCCCGTCGCCGGGGGCCGCCCCGCCCCCCGACCCGAACCAGCCCGGGGTGCAGCAGCCGCCGCCGGGGTATCCGCAGCAGCAGCCCCCGGGATATCCGCAGCAGCCGTACCAGCAGCAGCCCCCGGCCCAGCCGTACGCGCAGCCCTCCCCGCAGCAGCCGTACGCGCAGCCGTATGCCCAGCCGTACGCCCAGCCGTACGCACCGTCGGCGGGGACGGACGGGTGGTCGATCGCGGCGCTGGTCACGGGCATCCTCGGCCTGGCGGTGGTGCCGATCGTGCTGGGGATCATCGGCCTGTCGCGGATCAACCGCACGGGCCAGCAGGGCAAGGGCCTGGCGATCGCCGGCATCGTGCTCGGCGCGGTCGGCGTCGTCGTGTGGGTCCTGGTGCTCGTCTTCGCGGTCGCGCTGGTCTCCCAGCTCGACCCGAGCGACTTCGAGTCGTTCGACGTGTCGATGGCGCTGCCCCTCCTGGTCGCGCGGTAGGAAGTTTCGTTCAGCCGTTGCCCTTAATGTCGTCGGCGCCCTACGGTGTGCCCGACGGCGCGCGGACGCGCCGTCGGCCCCGGGCGCCGGCCGAGCCGTCGCCAGGGCCCCACCGATCGCGAGGGAGCGACGATGAGGCAGCGGGTGAGACGGGCGGTCGCCGGTACGGCGGCCGCGGCGGTGATGGCGAGCGGCGCGGTGGTGACCGGCGTCGTGGGCGCGAGCATGGCGGCGGGGGACGACTCCGTCGTTCTCGAAAACGATTTCGACACGTCCTACGACCCGTGGGGCCCGCGGGGCGCGGTCACGCTCGAGATCTCGGACGACGCGCGGACGGGCGCCGGGGCGCTGTCCGTCACCGGGCGGACGGCCGAGTGGAACGGCCCGGCCACCGCCGTCGGCGGCCTGTTCGCCGCGGGCGGGGACTACGACGTCGAGGCCTGGGTGAAGCTCCCGGCGGGGACGGCGGGCAGCGCGGCGGTGCACTTCACGGTCCAGGAGACCTCGGCCGGCGGGGACGCCTACACCTGGGTGGGCGGCGCCGTCGACGCGACCGCCGACGGCTGGGTGCGCGTCGGCGGCACGTACACGATGCCGGCCGACCTCACCGCGGCCCAGCTCTACGTCGAGGCGGCGCCGGTCGGCGGCGCGCACCCGTCGTTCCTCGTGGACGACCTCGTCGTCACGGGCGGCGAGCGCACGTCCCCGCCGGTGCAGGACCTCACCGGCGTCAAGGAGACGGTGGACTTCCCCGTCGGCGTGGCGATCGACCAGCGCGAGACCACGGGCGACGCCTCCGAGCTGCTGCTGCGCCACTTCGACCAGATCACGGCCGAGAACCACATGAAGCCCGAGGCCTGGTACGCCGACGACCGCACGTTCCGCCCCGACCCGCAGGCGGTGGCGCTGATGGACTACGCCGCCGAGCACGACCTGCGCGTGTACGGGCACGTGCTCGTGTGGCACTCGCAGACGCCGGAGTGGTTCTTCCAGGCCGAGGACGGCACGCCGCTGACGACGTCCGACGCCGACCGGGCGGTGCTGCGCGAGCGGCTGCGCACCCACGTCTTCTCGGTGGCCGGCTGGCTCGCGGAGCGGTACGGGCAGTTCGGCGGCGACAACCCGCTCACGGCCTTCGACGTCGTCAACGAGGTGGTGAACGACGGCGCGACGAGCGACCCGGACGACGGCCTGCGACGCAGCGAGTGGTACCGGATCCTCGGCGAGGACTTCATCGACCTCGCGTTCGGGTACGCCGACGAGGCGTTCAACCACACCTACGCGGCCGAGGGCGCCGACCGGCCGGTGGCGCTGTTCATCAACGACTACAACACCGAGCAGTCGGGCAAGCAGGACCGCTACCTCGCGCTCGTCGAGCGGCTCCTCGCCCGGGGCGTGCCGGTGGACGGCGTGGGCCACCAGTTCCACGTCTCGCTGTCGATGCCGGTGGGGCAGCTGGAGGCGGCCGTCGAGCGGTTCGCCGACCTGCCCGTCACGCAGGCGGTCACCGAGCTCGACGTCACGACCGGCACCCCCGAGACCCAGGCGAACCTCGTCGAGCAGGGGTACTGGTACCGCGACGCGTTCCGCATGTTCCGCGAGCACGCGCAGGACCTGTACTCCGTCACCGTCTGGGGCCTCACCGACGACCGGTCGTGGCGCGCGGACAGCGGAGGGCCGCTGCTCTTCGACCGCGACCGGCAGGCCAAGCCGGCCTACGTCGGCGCCGTCGACGGCGACGTCCCGCCGCGCCTCAAGGCTGCCCGCGTCTTCGCC
This sequence comes from Isoptericola sp. NPDC056578, assembly GCF_042793275.1. Taxonomy (NCBI): domain Bacteria; kingdom Bacillati; phylum Actinomycetota; class Actinomycetes; order Micrococcales; family Promicromonosporaceae; genus Isoptericola; species Isoptericola sp. NPDC056578. The sequence goes on along the minus strand of NZ_JBHTVC010000003.1, from coordinate 87,303 downwards.
GGCGACGTGCCGCTCGACGCCGACGCCGCGTCGTCGGCCGTGTGGGACCGCCTCCCGCGGCACATCGTCACGGCGGACGGCAGCGGCGAGGTCGTGGCCGACTTCCAGCTCCGCTGGGCGCCCGACCACCTCACCGCGCAGGTGCGGGTGACGGACGGGACGGTGGGCACCGGAGGCGACGACGCCGTGACCTTCGACGTCGACGGCGCGACGACCACCGTCGGGCGGGACGGCACGGTGACCGGGCCGGACGGCGCGGCGGCCGTGGTCGAGGCGGTCGACGGCGGATACGTCGTCGTCGCGCACCTGCCGTTGGCGGGCGCAGCCCAGGGCGACACCGCGGGCCTCGACGTCCAGGTCGCCGACGGTGCGACGACGTCGGGCTGGAACACCCCGGGCTCGCTCGGCACCCTCACCCTCCTGGAGGAGCTGAGCTACCTCGAGGTGGCCGAGGCCACGACGCCGCCGCAGGTCGACGGCACGGTGGACGAGGCGTGGGCCGACGCGTCCGCGGTGACCACCGACCGGCAGATCGAGGGCGAGGGCGGCGCCACGGCGACCGTGCGCACGCTCTGGTCCGGCGACACGCTGTACGTGCTCGCGGAGGTCGCCGACCCGACCGTGGACGTCAGCGGCTCCGACCCGTGGGTGCAGGACTCGGTCGAGATCTTCCTCGACGCCGGCAACGCCAAGAACGGCTCCTACCGGGACGTCGACACGCAGATCCGCATCAGCGCCGAGAACGTCACGTCGTTCGGCACCGGCGACGAGGCCGCGCAGGCCGCCCGCCTGACGTCGGCCACCGCGACGGTGGACGGCGGCTACGTCGTCGAGGCGGCGGTCGACCTGCTCGGCACCGGGGGCGCGGGCACCTTCCACGGGCTCGACTTCCAGGTCAACGACGGCACGGCCGGCGCGCGCACCGCGGTGCGCGACTGGGCCGACCCCACGGGCACGGGCTACCAGTCCACCGCCCGGTGGGGCGTCGGGAGGCTCGTGGCGGCGGTGCAGCCCGAGCCCGAGGGGCTGGTGAACGTCGCGGCCCCGGCCGTCGTCACCGACGACCGGAAGGGCACCGCGCCCGGCGCCGTCCTCGTGGCCGAGCCGGGGGAGTGGACCGCGCCCGACGGCGAGCGGGTGCGGTACACGTACCGGTGGCTGCGCGACGGCGAGCCCGTGCGTCGGCCCCTCGGCGCCCTGACCGACCTCGCACGCCTGCTCGACCTCACCGGTCAGGTGCTGCGCGGGACGGCCGAGCCGGAGGTGCTCCTCTCCGTCGCGGGCTCCACCTACCGCGTCGGCGGGGCGGACGTCGGGCACGAGGTGAGCGTCGAGGTGACGGCGCACGCCCGCGGGCTGGACGACGTCACGGCGGTCTCGGCGCCGGTCACCGCCGCGCGGAGGTAGTCCTGCGCGCCGGCCGGCGGCCCCGCCCGCGCAGGTGGGGCCGCCGGCTGCCGGTCGTGTGGGGGTCCGGCGAAGACGCCGGTCGGGACGCCCGCACGGCCGCCGCGGGTGGGTAGCATCGCGGACCGGACGCAGGGCCGGACCGTCCACGAGGCCGAGGCCGACCGTGACGTCGACCATGACGCCGACCATGCCGCCCACCACGACCCAGGAGGACCATGAGCCACCCGCGCGGGTACGACCCCCACGACGCACCGCCCACCCAGGCGATCCCGCCGCGCGAGGACGGCACCGGCGTGCTGCCCCCGACCCAGGCGATCGGGTCGCGAGGCGGCGAGGGCACGACGGTGCTGCCGGCCGCGCAGCCGACGGGCGGGTACGACGAGGGCACGACCGTGCTGCCGTCCGCGCACGAGTTCGGCGGGTACGTCGACGGGACGGCGGTGCTGCCGCAGACCCAGGGGTGGGGCGGGTACGACGACGGCACGCAGGTGCTGCCGCCGTCGCAGGCGCACGGCGGGTACGACGACGGCACGGCGGTGCTGCCGAACGCCGCGCCGCCGCGGCGCACGTCCTCGCGTCCGGTCGGGTCGCTGTCGGCGCCGAGCGCGACGCCCGCCCCGCACGCGCCGCCGGCCCGCCCGGCGCCGCAGCAGCCCGCCGCCCCGGCGCCGCAGCCGGCTCCGCAGCGCGCGGCCGCCCCGACGCCGTGGGGCGCGGCTCCCGCGGCCGCGCACGGGGGACCCGCGGGCCCGGGCCGTGCCGCCCCCGAACCCGCGCGGCGCGGCACGGAACCGACGGCGGTGGCGGCGCTGGTCACCGGCATCCTCGGTTTCGTCGTGCCGCTGGTGGGCGTGCTCGCGATCATCCTGGGCGGCATCGGCCTGGACCGGACCCGTCGCCGCCGCTCGGGCGGGCGGGGCATGGCCAAGACCGGCATCGCGTTCGGCTCGATCCAGGTCGTGTTCACGGCGCTCGTGGTCATCGCCGGGCTGTGGCTCTGGAACACCTACGGCGACGACATCCAGCAGGCCCTGGACGAGGCGGAGCAGCTCACGCAGACGGACCTGTCCGTCCCCGACCTGCTGCTCGGCGGGCTCACCGGCGACCTCTCCTTCGGCGACCTGCAGGACCTCGCCGGCACCCTCGGCGACGCGGACCAGCTCCAGGAGCTCGGCGGCCAGTGCCAGGCGGGCGACCCCGTCTCCTGCGAGGACCTCCTGGACCGCCTGCCCGACGGCATCCTCGACCAGCTCCCCGAGGACCTCACCAGCCGCATCCCGGGGAGCTGACTCCGGACACAGTGCCGAGACCGCGTGGTGGTCCCGCATCTGCCGAGGTGGTACCGGTCTCCGCGAGGTAGTACGGCTCTCCGCGAGGTAGTACGAGATCCCGCGAGGTAGTACTACCTCGGCAGGGTCCGTGCTGCCTCGCGGGGCGACGTCGGAGGGTCGGCGTAGTCTGGTGCGGCACGCCCGGCACCCCGCCGGTCGCACCGTTCCGAGGCCCAGTGACCCCAGAACCCCGTGCGTCCCGGGGAGAGCTGGGCCTGTCGTCGTGCCCGCACACGACTGCCGCGCCGCAGACCCCGCCCGAAGGACCCGCATGAACCTCACCGGCATCGTCCCCGCCCTCCTCGCCGACCCCGGCGCCGCTGCCGCGCTCGAGCACGTCCGGGCGCGCGGCTTCGCGGACGTCGTCGGGCCGGTCGGCGTGCGTGCCCCGCTGCTGGCGGCGGCGGCCGAGCGGCGGCCGCTCGTCGTCGTCACCGCGACGGGCCGCGAGGCCGACGAGCTCGCCGCCTCCGTGCGGGCCTACCTGCCTGACGACCGCGCCGACGACGTCGCGGTGCTGCCGTCGTGGGAGACGCTGCCGCACGAGCGGCTGTCGCCCCGCGCGGACACGGTCGCCAAGCGGCTCGCGGTGTTCCGCCGGCTCGCGCACCCGGACCCGGAGCCCGGCCAGACCGGCCCGGTCCGCCTGCTCGTCATGCCCGCCCGCGCGCTGCTGCAGCCGGTGGTCGAGGGGCTGGGCGAGCTGGTGCCGGTCGAGCTGCACACCGGCTCGACGGCGGACCTCACGGACGTCGCCGACCGCCTGGTGGGCGGCGCCTACACCCGCGTGGACATGGTGGAGCGCCGCGGCGAGTTCGCGGTGCGCGGCGGCATCCTCGACGTCTTCCCGCCCACCGAGGACCACCCCCTGCGCATCGAGTTCTGGGGCGACGAGGTGACGGAGATCCGCTGGTTCGCGGTCGCCGACCAGCGTTCCCTCGAGATCGCCGAGCACGGCCTGTGGGCCCCGCCGTGCCGCGAGATCCTGCTCACCGACACGGTGCGCGAGCGCGCGGCGGGCCTCGTGGAGCGCCTGCCCGGCGCGATCGAGATGCTCGACAAGCTCGCCGCGGGCGTCGCCGTCGAGGGCATGGAGTCGCTCGCGCCGGTGCTCGTGGACCGCATGGTGCCGGTGCTGGAGCTGGTGCCCGACGACGCGCTGCTGGTCATCGACGAGCCCGAGCGGGTCCGCCGCCGCGCGCACGACCTCGTCGCCACCACCGAGGAGTTCCTCGCCGCCGCCTGGACGGGCGCCGTCGCGGGTGGGGCCGCGCCGATCGACCTGTCCGCCGCGTCGTTCGAGACGTTCACGGAGGTGCGCGACGTCGCCGCCCGCCGTGGCCTGGGCTGGTGGACGCTGTCGTCGTTCGCGCTCGACGCGGGGGGTGACGAGGGCACGGAGCCCGAGGCCGAGGTGGACGGCGTCACGACCTTCACCGTCGGCGCGCGCGATGTCGAGTCCTATCGCGGCGACCTCCAGCGGGCGCTGGACGACGTGCAGACGCTGCAGCGCGCGGGCTGGCGGCTGCTGCTCACCACGGAGGGCCACGGGCCCGCCAAGCGCATGGTCGAGCAGCTGGCCGCGCAGGACACGGCGGCGCGCATGGTCGCCGAGCTGGGGGAGGAGCCCGAGGGCGGCGTCGTCCTCGTCGCGCCGGCGCTGGTGGGCAAGGGCTTCGTCGCGACCGACCTGAAGCTCGCGGTGTTCAGCGAGTCGGACCTCACGGGGCGGCAGGGCTCCACCACCCGCGACATGCGCAAGATGCCGAGCCGGCGGCGCAACGTCGTCGACCCGCTGCAGCTGCGCGGCGGCGACTACGTGGTGCACGAGCAGCACGGCGTGGGGCGGTTCGTCGAGATGGTGCAGCGCACGCTCGGCGCGGGCGCCAACGCGGCGACCCGCGAGTACCTCGTCATCGAGTACGCGTCGTCCAAGCGCGGGCAGCCGGGCGACCGGTTGTTCGTGCCGATGGACCAGCTCGACCAGGTCACCAAGTACACGGGCGGCGAGGCGCCGTCGCTGTCCAAGATGGGCGGCGCGGACTGGAAGAACACCAAGGCGCGCGCCCGCAAGCACGTCAAGGAGATCGCGGGCGAGCTGATCCGCCTGTACTCGGCGCGCATGGCCACGCAGGGGCACGCCTTCGGCCCGGACACCCCGTGGCAGCGGGAGCTGGAGGACGCGTTCGCGTACGTCGAGACGCCCGACCAGCTCGTGACGATCGACGAGGTCAAGGCCGACATGGAGAAGGCCGTGCCGATGGACCGCCTGGTCTGCGGCGACGTCGGTTACGGCAAGACGGAGATCGCGATCCGCGCCGCGTTCAAGGCGGTGCAGGACGGCAAGCAGGTGGCCGTGCTGGTGCCGACGACGCTGCTGGTGCAGCAGCACTTCGACACGTTCTCCGAGCGGTACGCCGGGTTCCCCGTGACGGTGCGGGCGCTGTCCCGCTTCCAGTCCGACAAGGAGTCGGCCGAGACGGTGGAGGGGCTCGGCAAGGGCACCGTCGACATCGTCATCGGCACGCACCGCCTGCTCACGGGGTCGGTGCGGTTCAAGGACCTCGGCCTCGTGATCGTGGACGAGGAGCAGCGGTTCGGCGTGGAGCACAAGGAGACGCTCAAGCAGCTGCGCACCAACGTCGACGTGCTGGCGATGTCCGCGACGCCGATCCCGCGCACGCTCGAGATGGCGGTCACCGGCATCCGCGAGATGTCGACCCTCGCCACCCCGCCGGAGGAGCGCCACCCCGTGCTCACCTACGTGGGCGCGTACGAGGAGAAGCAGATCGGGGCGGCGGTCCGGCGCGAGCTGCTGCGCGAGGGCCAGGTCTTCTACGTGCACAACAAGGTGGAGACCATCCAGAAGACGGCGTCGCGGCTGGCGGAGCTCGTGCCCGAGGCCCGCATCGGCGTCGCGCACGGCAAGATGAGCGAGCACCAGCTCGACCAGGTGATCCGCGCCTTCTGGGAGAAGGAGCTGGACGTGCTGGTCTGCACGACGATCATCGAGACCGGCCTGGACATCTCCAACGCCAACACGCTGATCCTGGAGCGCGCGGACGTGCTGGGCCTGTCCCAGCTGCACCAGCTGCGTGGGCGCGTGGGCCGTGGCCGCGAGCGCGCGTACGCGTACTTCCTGTACCCGCCGGAGCGGCCGCTCACCGACACCGCGCACGACCGGCTGTCCACGATGGCCGCGCACACGGACCTCGGCGCCGGCATGCAGATCGCCATGAAGGACCTGGAGATCCGGGGCGCGGGCAACCTGCTCGGCGGCGAGCAGTCGGGCCACATCGCGGGGGTCGGCTTCGACCTGTACGTGCGCATGGTCGGCGAGGCCGTGGCCGCGTTCCGCGGCGAGCGCGAGGAGGAGCAGCCCGAGGTCACCATCGAGCTGCCCGTGGACGCCCACCTGCCCGAGTCGTACATCGCGACCGAGCGGCTGCGCCTCGAGGCGTACAAGAAGATCGCCGCGGCACAGGACGCGACCGCGCTCGCGGAGGTGCGGGCCGAGCTGGTGGACCGCTACGGCAAGCTCCCCGAGGTCGCCTCCGCCCTGTTCGACGTCGCCGACTTCCGCAACCACGCCCGCCGTGCGGGCCTCGCGGACGTCACGGCGCAGGGCAAGTTCGTCCGGTTCGCGCCGGTGGACCTCGCCGAGTCGGCGCAGCTGCGCCTCAAGCGGCTGTACCCGGGCACGATCCTCAAGCCCGCGATCCGCGCCTTCCTCGTGCCCTTCCCGACGACGGCGCGCATCGGCGGCCGCCCGCTGCGCGGCGCCGAGGTGCTCGCGTGGGCGCGGCAGCTCATCGACGCGGTCGTCCTGGGCGAGGTGTCCGCCGCGGCGAGCGTCGGCACCGGGTCGCCGAGGTAGTCCCCGGCACGGGGACCACCTCGGCGGGGGCGTCAGACGCCGGGGCGGTTGCCGTCGGGGATGGTGATGGGCGTGGTCTTGCCCGACTCGCCCTTGTTGAGGAACGCCATGCCGAGCGCCTTGACGAACTGGTCGAACAGGCGGAACGACACGGGCGCGACGGGGATGAGGCCCTCGCGGAACTTGATGTATGCCGGCCAGACGCTGCGGATGAGGGCGCGGGAGGCCGGGTCGCGCTTGAGGTTCAACCACTCGGCGACGTCCTCGCCCAGCTGGTAGACCACGAACTCGTTGAGGAACCCGCGCGTGACGCCGAGGTCGACCTGGGCGGTGAGGCCGAGGAGCACCTCGGCGAGGTCCTTGCCCTCGGGCGTGGGCGCCAGCAACGGCGTCAGCACCTGCTCGGACTGGGCGTGCGCGTCGGCCCAGGTCGCGGGGATGTACTCGTCCATGACGCCCAGGAAGTGCAGCGCCACCTGCCAGTGGTGCAGGAACGCCTCCTCCTCCGCCGCGGACATCCTGATGCCCCACTTCTTCATGGTCTGGTGGGCGAAGGTGCCGGTGCTGTGGAAGGTGACGAGGATGTCCATGTTGCTGATCGGGATCGTCTCGTCCGCGACCGCCTTCCAGTACGGGGACTGGGGCAGGAGGTGGCGCACGGCCGCGTGCACCATGCGGGTCTTGTTCGCCGTGACGATCATCTGGCCGTCGGGCTCGTAGGCGTTGAGGTCGGTGAGGTCGTAGCCGAACGTGAACGTCTTCGCCGCCCGGTCCTGCATGTCGGCCCCGCCCTTGGACCAGTACACGGACTTCGCCTCGCGCGGGATGACGGTGCTCATGATGCCGCCGCCGAGGCCGTAGATGAGGAAGAGGTACAGGTCCTTGCGCCGGTTGAAGTCGGCGGCGAGGCGCAGCTTGTCCCGGTCGGCCCAGTCGGGCAGGCGCGTCGAGCGCTGCAGGAAGCCGGCCAGGTCGGCCGGCAGGCCCGCGGGGACGGGGTCGTCGTTGTCGACCCAGTCGCCGATGGCCTGGTTGACGGCGGGCACCTGGCCCGTGTCGACGACGGAGGCCATGATGGCGTCGATCTCGTCGTCCCAGACCCACAGCGGGTCGACGCCGGTGCCGCTGCCCGACAACGATCTGGCCGGTGACCAGGACCAGGCCGCCCCGGGGGCGACCGCGCCGGACAAGCCGAGCGCGGCTCCCAGCGTCAAGAGGGTGCGTCGTTTCATCTCGCTCACGGGACCACCTGTTTCCGACGGGGATGGACCGCGCTGCGGCATCGTCGTCGACGCCGGCCAGAGACGTGCGGCCCATCCGGATGTGATTGGCCGTTCACTTGTGATTCGCCGTTAACATATGACCGTTGGCGGCGCGGCACAACCCCTGGCCGGGACACGGTGGCCCTCGACGTGCTCGCCCCGTCAGCCGAACGACTGCGCGGCGGCGTGCTCCACGTCGACGAGGAAGGCGACACGCTCCTCCCCGCGCGGGTAATCGGCACCGGTGTGCACGCGGGCGATCCTGTCGACGACGGCCCACCCGCGGTCGCCGTCGAGCACCTGAACGACGCGGCCGCGCAGCATGGCCATCTCCCAGGGACGCTCGGTGTGCGTCACGGACACGGCGACGCGCGGGTCGCGCCCCACGTTGCGTGCCTTCTGCGAGCGCGGGCCCGTGAGGAACGCGAGGTGGTCGCCCTCCCACGCCACCCACAGCGGCACGCTGTGCGGCGAGCCGTCGGCCAGCAGCGTCGCCAGGTGTGCCACGTGGGGCTCGGCGACGAGACGGCGGGCGGTCTCGGGCAGGTGGGCGGGACCGGGCAGCGGGTCGAGGCGGGGCTCGGGGGCGGTCGTCATGACGGGTCGACCCACGCGGGCGCCGGGAATGAGCGCTGGTGCCGCACCCGGGTGGATTTGCCGTCCCGCCAGGTGGAGCGCGGCTTCCGTTCCTAGCATGAGGAGCGGACGGCGCGGCGCGGGCTGGCCGCGCCCTCCGCGAGGGCCCGCGACCCGCGGGCCGGGCACGGGGCGGCGGACGGGGACGCGATGAGCGGCACGATCGACGACGGCGGCACCGGGGTGCCGGGCGACGCGGCGGCTAGGCTCGCCGCGCTCGAGCGCGAGAACGCCGAGCTGCGCGCGCGGCTCGCGGCGGTCGGCGGCCAGCCCGTCGTCGTGGCCGCGGCGCCGGCGGCGTCCCGCGAGCCGCGCCACCGCGGCCGGGCCGCGGCCGCCGTCGTGCTCGTCGTCCTCGGCGCGCTGCTGGCGCCCGTCGCCGTGGTGGCCGCCTGGGCGGAGCGCACGCTCACCGACACGGACCGGTACGTCGCCACGGTGGGGCCGATCGCCTCGGACCCGGCGATCCAGGGCGCCGTCGCCGGCCGGCTCACCGACGTCGTGATGGAGCAGATCGACGTGAACGCCATCGTCGGCACGGTGGTCGACGGCCTGGAGGAGCGGGGGGTCGGGCCGCGGGCGACGGAGGCGCTCACCCAGCTCGAGGGCCCGCTGACCAGCGGCGTCGAGTCCTTCGTGCGTCGCGCGGCCGACGGCGTCGTGACCAGCGACGCGTTCGAGGACGCCTGGGTGCAGGCCAACCGGGTCGCCCACCAGCAGCTCGTCGCGACGATGCGCGGCGAGGGCGGGGAGCTGCTGCAGATCGGGCAGGACGGCCAGCTCACCATCCAGCTCTCCGGCATGATCGACCTGCTCAAGCAGCGGCTCGTCGACCGGGGTCTCGGCATCGCGGCCCGGATCCCGGAGGTGAACGCGACGTTCACGCTCATGCAGACGTCGCAGCTCGTGCAGGTGCAGAACCGGTACGCGCAGGTCGTGGCGCTCGGGACGTGGTTGCCCTGGATCTCGCTCGGCCTGCTGGCCGCGGGCGTGCTCGTCGCACGGCACAAGGCGCGCGCCCTGGTCGTCGCGGGCCTGGCGCTGGCGGCCGCGATGGTGGTGCTCGCCGTCGGCCTCGCGATCGCGCGGGGGATCTACCTCGACGCCCTGAAGGACGTGGTGCTGCGGCTGGACGCGGCCGAGGTGCTGTTCGACCAGGTGGTGTCGTTCCTGCGGGTCACGCTGCGCACGGTCGGCGTGCTCGGCCTCGTGGTCGCGATCGTCGCGTACCTGGGCGGGAGCAGCGCATCGGCTCGGTCGCTGCGCGCGGGCGCGGGCCGCGGGTTCGCGCGGCTGCGGGACTACGGCGAGGGGCGCGGGGTCTCGACCGGGCCGGTGGGCGACTGGCTGGGCCGGTACCGCACCGTGGTCCGCGTGGCGATCATCGTCCTCGCTGCACTGGTGCTGCTGCTCGCGGGCAGCCCCACCCCGGGGCTCATCATCGGCACGGCGCTGGTGGCGGGCGTCCTCATCGCCCTGCTGGAGCTGGTGGCGCGGCCGCCCCGGCCCGACGTCGAGGCCGCGACCGGCGCGCCCGACGTCCCCGACGTGGCGCAGCCCAGCCGCTGACGGTCGGCGCCGCGCCGACGCCGGCCGCCTGAACCGCGCGCGCCGGGCAGGTGCCGGCCCGGGTCCCTACCGTGGTCCCGTGGACCTCACCGCCGACGCCGTCGTCGCCGACCTGCACGCCGTCGCGGACCCGGCGGCGCACCCGAACCGGCACTACGCCGGGAGCGGCGAGGTGCTCGGCGTCCGGATGGGCACGCTGTTCGACGTGGCGAAGCGGTACGCCGCGATGCCGCTGGACCAGGTGCACCGCCTGCTCGACGAGCCCGCTTACGAGCCGCGGCTCGCCGCGTTCTGCGTGCTGGACTTCGCCGTCCGGCGCCCGCGCGTCACCGACGCCGAGCGGGAGGCGCGGTACCGCACCTACCTCGACCGGCACGACCGCATCGACACGTGGGACATGGTCGACCGGGCGGCGCCGCGCGTCGTCGGGCTCTACCTGCGCGACCGTTCCCGCGAGCCGTTGTTCGACCTCGCCCGCTCGGACGACCCGCTGCGCCGCCGCACGGCGCTGACCGCGCCGCTGGCGTACACGCGGCCGCCGCACCCCGCCGGGATCGCCGACCTGCTGCGCCTCGTCGAGCTGCTGCACACCGATCCCGACCCGGTGGTCCGCAAGCCGGTGGGCATCGCCCTCAAGCACGCCGGTGGTGCGGATCCCGCGGCCGTCCGCGCCTTCCTGGACCGGATGGGCGACGCGCTCGCGCCGCCCCTGCGGCGCGAGGCCCGGCAGAAGCTGCCCGACGAGCGCTGACCGGTGCCGGCCCGGGCGGGTCAGTCGCCCGCGGCCCGCCCCAGCTCGCCCGCGATGCGCTGCTCGAGCGCGTCGGTGGCGGCGTCGGGCAGCACGACGATCCCCTCGAGCTCCTTCATGGCCCGCCGGTACGCGGACTGCCGCTCGGCCTGCGACGAGCCCTCGTCGTCGGCCATCGCCAGGAGCTTCTTCGCCCGGTCGAGGGCCTGCCGCTCGGCGGGGGAGAAGTCGGACGCACGGCGCCGCTTCGCCTCCCGCTCCGCGACGTCGAACCGGACCTGCATCTCGCGGACCGCGTCGCGGTAGCGGTCGAGGCGGCGGCGGTCGCGCAGCTCGTCCAGGTCGTCGGGTCGGAGGTCCTCGGCCGCCCGGCGGGCGCGGTGGAAGTCGACGGTGACCTGCTCCCGCATGTCGGACATCAGCGGGAACTCGAGCGACTTCACGGCGTCGAGCTCGTACGCCAGCCAGCGCTGCTGCGTCGCGTCGTGCGCGGCCACGGTGCGCTCGATCTCGCTGGTCAGGGCCTCCTCGTCGGCCTGCGCGGCCGGGGCGGCGGGCGGCGGGGCGCCGTGCTTGATGCGGTACATCTCGAGCTTGTCCTGGCGGCGCTGCCGGTCCCAGCTCGAGATGCCCCGCGCGGCACCGCCGACGGCCGGGCCGACGAAGAAGATCAGCCACCAGTACGAGCCGAGGAAGTCCCAGACGCTGTCCACGGGGTCCACGCTATCGGCGCGACCGTGACCGCTGGGTGGTCGAGGGAGCCACCGGGTGGACGCCGGTCTAGGCTGGGCGGGTCAACCCAGCACCGTCGCGGGCGTCAGCGGCCCCGGGCACCTTCGCCTGGGCCTTGCCGCGCGGTCGCCCGCGAGCCCCGTCTGAAGGAGCAGCCCGTGGCAAGCATCGAAGCCGTTGGAGCACGCGAGATCCTCGACTCGCGCGGCAACCCCACCGTCGAGGTGGAGATCGCGCTGGACGACGGCACGTTCGCCCGTGCGGCGGTCCCGTCGGGCGCCTCGACCGGCGCCTTCGAGGCCGTCGAGCGTCGTGACGGCGACAAGGGGCGCTACCTGGGCAAGGGCGTCGAGGGCGCGGTCAACGCCGTCATCGACGACATCGCCCCCGAGCTCATCGGCTACGACGCCGAGGAGCAGCGCATCATCGACCAGACGCTGATCGAGCTGGACGGCACCCCGAACAAGGGCAAGCTGGGCGCCAACGCGATCCTGGGCGTCTCGCTCGCCGTCGCGAAGGCTGCCGCCAAGTCGGCCGGCCTGGACCTGTTCCGCTACGTGGGCGGCCCGAACGCGCACGTGCTGCCCGTGCCGATGATGAACATCATCAACGGCGGGTCGCACGCCGACTCGACGGTGGACTTCCAGGAGTTCATGATCGCGCCGATCGGCGCGCCGACCTTCAAGGAGGCCCTGCGCACGGGCACCGAGGTCTACCACGCGCTCAAGAGCGTGCTGAAGGGCAAGGGCTTCTCCACGGGCCTCGGCGACGAGGGCGGCTTCGCCCCCGACCTGCCGTCGAACTCCGCCGCCCTGGACCTCATCGTCGAGGCGATCGAGAAGGCGGGCTTCACGCCGGGCTCCGACGTCGCCATCGCGATGGACGTCGCCGCGACCGAGTTCTTCAAGGACGGGGCGTACCACTTCAAGAACGGCGAGGTGCACTCCACCGAGGACATGATCAAGCTCTACGAGGGCCTGGTCGCGAACTACCCGATCGTCTCCATCGAGGACCCGCTGTCCGAGGACGAGTGGGCCGCCTGGACGCAGTTCGTCTCCGAGGTCGGCGACAAGGTGCAGGTCGTCGGCGACGACCTGTTCGTCACCAACCCCGAGCGCCTCGCCCGTGGCATCGAGGAGAAGGCCGCCAACTCGCTGCTGGTCAAGCTCAACCAGATCGGCACGCTCACCGAGACGCTCGACGCCGTCACGCTCGCGCAGCGCAACGGCTTCACGACGATGACCTCGCACCGCTCCGGCGAGACCGAGGACACCACCATCGCCGACCTGTCCGTCGCGACCAACGCCGGCCAGATCAAGACCGGTGCCACCGCCCGCGGCGAGCGCATCAACAAGTACAACCAGCTCCTGCGCATCGAGGAGGCGCTGGACGACGCCGGTCGTTACGCCGGCCGTTCGGCCTTCCCGCGCTTCCAGGGCTGACGCCCCCGGACGCCGCACGACGACGGCCGGTCGCTCCCTCGGGGGCGACCGGCCGTCGTCGTCCCGTGAGGTAGTACGAGCCGTGCCGAGGTAGTGGTCCCACCTACTGCCTCGGCGCGATCCGGACTACCTCGGCGCGATCCGGACTACCTCGGCGCGATCCGGACTACCTCGGCGGGTCTGCTCGCGGGCGCGCCGACGACGGTCCCCGGCCCGGGCGGTGCGGCTCGGCAGAATCGGGGCGTGCCTGCCCGTCGCCCGACCTCGCCCGCCGCCCGCCGCCCGGCGTCGCGGCCCTCGGGGGCGCGCGGCGGCTCCGCACGGCCCACGACGACGTCGAACGCGTCGGTGGGCACCAAGCCCAAGGCGCCGGCGAAGGGCACGAGCAAGGCCGCGAGCAACGGCACGAGCAAGGGCGCCGGCAGCGCGAAGGGCGCCGCCCCAGCCTCCGGCAAGGGCTCCGGAAGGGGCTCCGGCGCGAGCGCCGGCAAGGGCACGGCGAGCGGGCGACGCGGGTCGCGTCGCCCGGCGGGGCCGGCGCGCGAGGACCGGCGCCGCAGCCGTTACGGGCTGGTGCTGCCGGAGGTGCTCACCGTCCGGCTCATCGTGCTGTCGGTGGTCGTGCTGCTCGCGGTGGTGCTGCTGCTGCCGACGGTGCGCGGCGCCGTGTCGCAGGCCCACGAGCTGGACCGGCTGCGCACCGAGCTGGCCCAGAACCGGGCGGAGCGCGACCGTCTGGAGGTGGAGCTCGGTCGCTGGGAGGACCGGTCGTACGTCGAGGAGCAGGCGCGGTCGCGGCTGAGCTTCGTCATGCCGGCCGACAAGGTGTGGCGCGTGGTCGACCCGGACGCGGCGGGGGACGACGACGTCGACCCCGTGACGGGCGAGGCCGTCGGGTCCGGCCCGGTGGGGACGTCCACCGGGCCGAGCGTGCCCTGGTACCAGTCGGTCTGGGAGTCGGTGCGGGTGGCCGACGGCCCCGCCGGCACGGACGACGCCACCGACGACGAACCCGAGCCCGGCGGCTCGGGAAGACCGTCGCCCGGAGCCGGCTGAGCGGCGCCGGACGACGCGGCGCTCAGCGACCGCCCGGCCGGTGGCCGAGCCCGGCCGCGACGGCCGCGGCGGCGTCGAGCACGACGGGCACGAGCGACTCCACCCGCGCGGGCGGCATGTACGGGCGGGTGGCGGAGACGCTCACGGCGGCGACGACGGCGCCGGACGCGTCGCGCACGGGCGCGGCGACGCAGAGGATGCCGGGTTCGTTCTCCTCCAGGTCGAACGCGACGCCCCGGCGGGCGGACGCCTCCATGACGGCGACGAACTCGTCGGGCGTGAGCACGTCCGCCGCGGGGCCGTCCGAGGCGTCCCCGCCGACGCGCCGCTCGGCGACGAACTGCTCGCGCCACCGCTCGGGCTGGTCGAGCAGCAGGGCCTTGCCCACCCCGGTGCGCGTGAGCGGCATCCGGTGCCCGACCCGCGAACGCATCTCCGCGCCGCGGGTGCCGGGGATCTTGTCGAGGTAGAGCACCTGGCCGCGGTCCTCGATGGCGAGGTGCGCGGTGTCCGAGACCCGGGCGGCGAGCGCCCGGAGCGGCCCGGCCGCGACGTCGGCGACCGGGTTCTCCTGCAGCGCCTGGTAGCCGAGCTCGATGAGCGCCGGGCCGAGCGCGTACCGCCCGTCGTCGAGCTGGCGCACGTAGCCGGTCGCGAGCAGCAGCTGCAGGAGGCGGTGGGTGGTGCTGCGGCCGACGCCGGTCTCGGCGGCGATGTCGCGCAGGCGTCCGTGTCCGCGCGCGACGGCGTCGACGACGGCGATGCCGCGGGCCAGCGTCTGCGTGCCGGGGGGCGGGGGCGCCGCCGGGGCGCGGGTGCCGGCCCGGGCCCCGGGAGGGGGCGTCGGGGCGTCCGGGGAGGCGGAGGGGCTCACGGCGAGGAGCGTATCCCGATAATAGGGACGCGGTTCTCATAGTCGGGATCGGCTGCCTACCGTTCCCGATCATGGCCGATGACGCACCCCGGCGCGACGCAGCGCTCGTCGCCCTCGACTGGGGCACCTCCAGCTTCCGCGGTTGGCTCCTGGACGCCGCGGGCGGTGTCCTCGACGAGGTCCGCACGGACGACGGCACCCTCCGCTGCTCCGCGGGCACCGGCTCCGCGCCCGAGCGCGCCGCCGCGTTCGAGCGGACGTTCGCGCGCCTGTGCGGGCCCTGGCTCGAGCGCCACCCGGACCTGCCCGTGCTGGGCGCGGGCATGGTGGGCTCCAACCACGGCTGGGCCGACGCGGGGTACCTCGACGTGCCCGCCCGGCTCTCGCGGCTCGCCGACCACCTCACGCCGGTGCCGGCCGCCGGTTCCGTCGTGCACCTGGTGCCCGGCCTGCGGGTCGTCGGACCGGACCCCGACGTGCTGCGCGGGGAGGAGGTGCAGCTGCTCGGCGCGCTGGAGGAGACCCGCGAGGAGGGCGGGGCGCCGCTCGCCACGGCGGTGCTGCCCGGCACGCACTCCAAGTGGGTGCGCCTCGACGGCGACCGCGTCACGGGCTTCGCCACCGTCATGACCGGCGAGCTGTACGGCCTCCTGCTGCGCGACAGCATCCTGGCCCGCCTCGCCGAGGACGGCCCCCACGGCGACCCGGCGGCCGGGCGGGATGCCGTCGACCAGGAGGCCTTCGACCGGGGCCTCGACACCGACGCGCGGCGGGGGGACGAGCGCGGGCTGGCGGCCCTGCTGTTCACGGCCCGCACCCTGGTCATGGCCGGCGCGCTCCGGCCTGCCCAGGTGGCGGACTACGTGTCGGGCCTCCTCGTCGGCTCGGAGGTGCGGCACGCGCTGCGCGCGGACCCGGCCGCGCTCGTCACGGTGTGCGCGTCACCCGCGACCGCGCGGCGCTACCGCCGGGCGCTCGAGCGCCACGGCGCCGCGGTGCGGACGGCCGGGGAGGACGTCGCGGTGCGCGGCCTGTCGCGCGTCGCCCGCGACGCCGGGCTCGTGGCCGGCGCCCGGACCCCGCAGGACCCCACGACCCTGCCCAGCACGGAGGAAGGAACCTCATGACGCACCGACCCACCGGCCTCGTCGCCATCCTGCGCGGCATCACGCCGCCGGAGTCCGTCGACGTCGCGACCGCCGTCCTCGAGGCGGGGTTCGACGCCGTCGAGGTGCCGCTCAACTCTCCCGACCCGTGGGCGTCGGTCCGCCGCATCCGCGACGCGGCCGGCCCGGACGCCCGGGTCGGCGCGGGCACCGTGCTCACGCCCGAGGACGTGCGCCGCGCCGCCGACGCCGGAGCCTCGCTCGTCGTGTCGCCGAACACGCGGCCCGACGTCGTCGCCCAGACGGTGCGCCTCGGGCTGGAGAGCTACCCGGGGGCGGCGACGCCCACCGAGGCGTTCGCCGCGCTCGACGCCGGGGCCACGGCCGTCAAGCTCTTCCCGGCCTCCGCGGTCGGGGTGTCGGGCCTGCGCGCCTGGGCGAGCGTGCTGCCGACCGGCACGGCGCTCGTCCCGGTGGGCGGGGTCGACGCCACGAACCTGGGCGAGTGGGCGCGCGCCGGCGCGGCGGGCGCGGGCCTGGGCACCTCGCTGTACCGGCCGGGCGACGCCGCCGAGACCGTCGCCGCGCGCGCCGCCGAGCTCGTCCGCGTCTGGGCCGACCACACCGACCACTGACCACGCGTCACACGCTGAAAGGCAAGCCGTGAAGATCACGTCGTTGACGACGTTCGTCGTCCCGCCCCGCTGGCTCTTCCTGAAGATCGAGACCGACCAGGGGATCGTCGGCTGGGGAGAACCCGTCCTGGAGGGCCGTGCCGCGAGCGTCGCGGCCGCCGTCGAGGAGCTGTCCGACTACCTGGTGGGCAAGGACCCCCGGCAGATCGAGGACCACTGGACCGTGCTGTACCGCTCCGGGTTCTACCGGGGCGGCGGCGTCCACATGAGCGCGCTGGCCGGCATCGACCAGGCGCTGTGGGACATCAAGGGCAAGGCGCTCGGCGTCCCCGTGCACGAGCTGCTGGGCGGGCGGGTGCGCGACCGCATCAAGGTGTACTCGTGGATCGGCGGCGACCGGCCGGCCGAGACCGCCGCGGCCGCGCGGGAGGCCGTCGCGCGCGGCTTCTCCGCCGTGAAGATGAACGGCCCGGAGGAGCTCCAGTACCTCGACACCCGGGACAAGGTCGAGAAGGTCGTCGCCAACGTCGCCGCCGTCCGCGAGGCCGTGGGGCCCGACGTCGGCATCGGCGTCGACTTCCACGGGCGCGTGCACCGCCCGATGGCGCGCGTCCTCCTCGAGGCGCTGGAGCCGTACCACCTGATGTTCGTCGAGGAGCCGGTGCTGTCCGAGCACGTCGACGGCATCGCGGACGTGCTCCGCGCGTCGAGCACGCCGATCGCGCTGGGGGAGCGGCTGTACTCGCGGTGGGACTTCAAGGACGTCATCACGTCCGGCGTCGTCGACGTGATCCAGCCCGACCTCTCGCACGCCGGCGGCATCACCGAGGTGCGCAAGATCGCGGCGATGGCGGAGGCCTACGACATCGCCGTCGCCCCGCACTGCCCGCTCGGGCCGATCGCGCTCGCCGCCTGCCTCCAGCTCGACGCCGTCGCGTACAACGCGGTGATCCAGGAGCAGAGCCTGGGCATCCACTACAACACCTCCAACGACCTGCTCGACTACGTCGTCGACCCGACCGTCTTCGCCTACTCCGACGGGTCCGTCGAGATCCCGCGCGGCCCCGGCCTCGGCATCGAGGTGGACGAGGACTACGTGCGCCAGCGGGCCGCCGTCGGGCACCGGTGGCGCAACCCCGTGTGGCGGCACGCCGACGGCTCGTTCGCGGAGTGGTGAGCGGGCGCACCCCGGCAGCGGCGCGACCGGGGCCGGGCCCGGGGGAGAATGGGGGCTGCCCCGCCCGCGAACGCCCCGAGGACCGCCCCTATGACCGACCACTCCGCCCCCGTCGGCGACGCCGACCCGACCGTGGTCACCGAGCGCGACCTCGAGGTGCTCGCCGAGCAGCTCGGGCGCGAGCCGCGCGGCGTCGTCGGCATCGCCGCGCGCTGCGTGTGCGGTCGCCCGCTCGTCGTGCGCACCGCGCCGCGGCTGCCCGACGGCACGCCGTTCCCGACCACGTACTACCTCACGCACCCGGGGGCGGTCGCGGCCGCCTCGCGGCTGGAGGCGGACGGCGTGATGAAGGAGATGACGGCGCGCCTCGCCGAGGACGAGGAGCTCGCGGACGCGTACCGCCGGGCGCACGAGCACTACCTGGCGCGGCGCGCCGAGCTCGGGCAGGTCGACGAGATCGAGGGCATCTCCGCCGGTGGCATGCCCACGCGCGTCAAGTGCGTCCACGTCCTCATGGGCCACGCGCTGGCCGCCGGTCCGGGCGTGAACCCGCTCGGCGACGAGGCGCTCGCGCTGGTGCGCGACCAGTGGCGGCCCGACCGCTGCAGCTGCTGAACGACGTCCGTCACACGTCCCGGTCCCGAGAGGCGTGGCGTCGGTGTCGGATGAGATCGTGTCGCCCGTGACCGAACGCCCCGCGCCCTCCGCACCCTCCACGTCGACCCGGGTCGCCGCGATCGACTGCGGCACCAACTCCATCCGCCTCCTGGTCGCCGACGTCGCGCCCGGCGGCACCCTCACGGAGGTCGACCGGCGGCTGCGCATCGTGCGCCTCGGCCAGGGCGTGGACCGCACGGGCGAGCTCGCCCCGGAGGCGCTGGCGCGGACGCTGGAGGCATCGCGCGAGTACGCCGCGGTGATCGCCGAGGCAGGGGCCACGCGGGTCCGCTTCGTGGCGACGTCGGCCACGCGCGACGCGCGCAACCGGCGGGAGTTCTTCGACGGCGTCCGCGCGGCCGTGGGCGTCGACCCCGAGGTGGTCTCCGGGCGTGAGGAGGCGGAGCTCTCCTTCCGCGGCGCCACCGCGGGCGTGGCCTCGCAGCACCCCGGGCCGTACCTGGTGGTGGACCTCGGCGGCGGCTCGACCGAGCTGGTGCTCGGCACGACGACGCCGGAGGCCGCCCTCTCGCTCGACGTCGGCTCGGTGCGGATGACGGAGCGCCACCTGCACTCCGACCCGCCGGCGCCGGCCGAGGTGGAGGCCGCGCGCGCCGACGTGCGCGCCGCGCTCGACACGGCCGCCCGGACCGTCCCGTTCGGCCGGACCACGACGCTCGTCGGCCTCGCCGGCTCGGTGACGTCCGTGACCGCGCACGCCCTGGGGCTGGCCGAGTACCGGCGCGACGCCGTGCACGGCGCCGTCCTGGGCGTCGACCGGGTGCTCGCCGCGTGCGACGACCTGCTGCACCGCAGCCGCGAGCAGCGCCTCGCCCTCGGGTTCATGCACCCCGGTCGCGCGGACGTCATCGGCGCGGGCGCGCTGGTCTGGGCGGAGGTCGTGCGGCGGGTGCGCGACGACGTCGCCGCCGCGGGCGGCGAGCTCGCGGACGTCGTCACCAGCGAGAGCGACATCCTGGACGGCATCGCGCTCTCCCTCGCCTGAGCGCACGCCGGCCGAGACGCGCCGACGGCTCGTCGGCGCGTCGCCTGTACTACTGCGCATCGCGCACTAGTGTCTGTCGCGAAGCAGTCGGGAGGAGAGGTCGATGGACACGACGCAGCTGCTCAAGGGGGTGCTCGACGCGGCGGTCCTCGCCGTCGTCGAGGACGAGGACGGGTACGGGTACGACGTGGTGCGGCGCCTGCGCGCCCGAGGGCTCGACGACGTGGGCGACGCCTCCGTCTACGGGACGCTCCGGCGGCTCTACGCCGCAGGGTCTCTCACCAGCTACGTGGTGCCGTCGGGGGCGGGCCCGCACCGCAAGTACTACGGCATCACCGCGCACGGGCGGCAGACGCTCGCGATCCAGCGCAAGGAGTGGCAGGAGTTCGCCGGCACCGTCGGCGGCCTCCTCGGGAAGAGGGACGAGGCAGCCTGATGACCAGCATCGCGCCCGGCGAGGACGCCGGCACCGCCACGACCGCGACGTCGCTCGCCGACGTCCTCGCCACGCACGCCCGGGGCTACGCCCAGGCGGTCCGCCTCAACCTGGCAGACCTCGGGCCGGAGGTCGTGGACGAGCTGACCGACGGGATGGAGGCCGACCTCGCCGAGGCGTTCACGGAGGCGACGGCGCCGCTGAGGGCGGGGCGGGCCCGGTCCGACGACGACGACGTCGCGCTCGACCTCGTCGCGCACTTCGGCCCGGCCGCGGACTACGCCGCCGAGCTGCGGGCAGCCGCCGGCCTGCCCGCCGAGCTGCCGGGCGCACGGAGGCGTGCGGGTGCGCGGCCCACGCTCGCGGCCCGGCGCGTCCTGCTGGGCGAACGGTGGCGCCGGGCCTGGCAGCCGGTGACCAGCACTCCCGCATGGGCGCGGCTGCGCGGGCTGGGCCGGGACGTGCGGCCGGCGTGGTGGGTGGCGCGCGGCTGGATCGTCGGCGCGCTGCTCGTCGCCTTGTTCACGCGGTCGACGGACGGTCAGCCGTCGCTCGTCCCGGAGGGAGCGGGAGACCTGTTGGTCATGGGCGGGTCCGCCCTGGTGAGCGTGCAGTGGGCGCGCGGTCGATGGCTCCCGCGCCGGTGGCAGCCGCGGCTCACGGTCGCGGCGTCGCTCGCCGCGGTGCTGCTGGTGCCCGCCGTGGCGGTCGCGACGCACGACGAGTCCGTGCGGGGCTCGGCCTCGGGCGGCAGCTCGTACGACGCCGGCTACAGCGCCGGGCACTCCGACG
Organism: Isoptericola sp. NPDC056578; assembly: GCF_042793275.1. NCBI lineage: Bacteria > Bacillati > Actinomycetota > Actinomycetes > Micrococcales > Promicromonosporaceae > Isoptericola > Isoptericola sp. NPDC056578. The sequence continues at coordinate 66,554 of NZ_JBHTVC010000003.1, read as the reverse complement.
CGCTGAACGTCGGCTACGGCGACGGTGCCGAGGGCGACGGCGTCTGGGTGGACGGCGAGCCCGTGGCCAACCTCTTCGCCTTCGACGCGAACGGCGACCCCATCAAGAACGTCCAGCTCTTCGACGACCGCGGCCGGCCCGTGCGCACCGTGACGACGGAGGGAGACGAGCAGGCATGGTCGGTGCCCGACCTCGACGGCATCTGGTACTTCCGGCCGGCGACGGCGGACGACGGCCGCAAGCGGTGGAACGTCTACCCGATGCGCGCCGTGCCGGAAGAGGGCATGGAGTGGTCGGAGGACGGCGGATCGTGGCAGCCGCAGGTCGGCGTGCAGCCCGAGGACATGCCCTGGCCCTTCCTCAAGGCACCGACCGCGATCGGCGAGCGGACGGGCGGCGCGACGGAGGAGGACCCGGCGCCGGAGCCCTCCGCGGAGAGCACCGCCGGTCGCTCGGGCGGCGCCGTGGCCAGGACGACGGCCGCCGTGGCGACGGGCCGCTGACCTGCGGCTCCGTGGGGCGGCGGCACCCCCGCCGGCGCGCCACGGAGCGGGGGAGGGTCACGGGCTGGACGGCCCGACTGCATGCCCCCGGCACGGTCGTAGAATGGTGTTCATGCCTCAGAACGTTCTGTCGTCGGACACCTCTGTCCAGGACGCGCCCGCCGCGGCCCCGCGGCCCCGCAAGGTGCCCCGCATCGTCGTCCTCGGCGGTGGTTCCGTCGGCCTCTACGCGGCGCGTCGCCTGCGCCGCAAGCTCGGCAAGCAGGACGCGGCGATCGTGGTCGTCGACCCGCGGCCGTACATGACCTACGCGCCGTTCCTGCCGGAGGCGGGCGCGGGCTCGATCGACGCCCGCGACGTCGTCGCCCCGCACCGCAAGGCGCTCAAGGGCATCGACGTGCTGCAGGGCCTGGTCAACCACATCGATCACGCCGGCCACAAGGTCACGATCCACCCCGAGGAGGGGCCGGACTACGAGGTCTCGTACGACCAGCTCGTCATCGGCCTCGGCTCGGTGTCCCGCACGCTGCCCATCCCGGGCCTCGCGGAGAACGCGATCGGCTTCAAGAACGTGGAGGAGGCCATCGCGGTCCGCAACCACGTGCTCAACCGCATGGACGTCGCCTCGTCCACCTGGGACGCGGACGCGCGCAAGCGCATGCTGACGTTCACGTTCGTCGGCGGCGGGTTCGCCGGTATCGAGGCCCTGGCCGAGATCGAGGACATGGCGCGCTACGCCACGCGCAACTACCCGACGATCGACGCCGAGGACCTGCGCTTCGTCATGATCGAGGGCTCGGGCCGCATCCTGCCCGAGGTCTCCGAGCCCATGGGCCTGTGGGCGCTCGACGAGATGAAGAAGCGCGGCATCGAGTTCCACCTCAACACGTTCCTGTCGTCCTGCGTCGACGGGCACGTCGTCACCTCGACGGGCGTCGAGTTCGACACCGAGACGATCGTGTGGACCGCGGGCGTCAAGGCGAACCCGGTCATCAAGGAGGAGTCGGACCTCCCGTTCGACCGGATGGGCCGCGTCATCGTCAAGCCCACGCTCCAGGTCGCGACGGAGGACGGCGAGATCGTCCCCGACGCCTGGGCCGCGGGCGACTGCGCCGCCGTGCCGGACGTGCTCAACCCGGGCCAGTTCTGCCCGCCGAACGCGCAGCACGCGATCCGCGAGGCCACCAAGCTCGCCGACAACCTGGTCGCCGTCCTCAAGGGCCAGCAGCCCGAGGACTACGCCCACAAGAGCGTCGGCGTCGTCGCGTCCCTCGGCCTGTACAAGGGCGTCGCGGAGCTGTTCGGCTTCCTCAAGCTGCGCGGCCCGCTCGCGTGGCTCGCGCACCGCGGCTACCACGTCATGGCGATGCCGACCGGCAACCGCAAGGTGCGCATCCTCATCGGCTGGATCGGCCAGTTCCTCATGGGCCGCGAGATCGTGTCGCTCGGCTCCCTGCACGACCCGCGCGACGAGTTCCGCAAGGCGTCCGTGCCGCCGAAGCAGCCGGGCGAGAAGGTGGAGCAGAAGGCCGAGTCGTCGGCCGCGCGCGCCGAGAAGGGCTGACCTTCCCTAGTACCGTGAGCGGGCGTCGGCGATCTCCCTCGAGAGGTCGCCGGCGCCCGCTCCGTCGTCCCGCCCCCGTAGCCCAACTGGCAGAGGCAGCCGGCTTAAACCCGGCCCAGTCCCGGTTCGAACCCGGGCGGGGGCACGTGTCGCCCGCAGGCGCCGGTCAGCGGGACGCTGCTGGTCACTTCCAGTAGTGGAACTCGTAGAGCCAGGGCCGAACCGAGCTGTCCACCTTGTACTGGCAGCTGTGGTAGACGCGGAGGGTGTATCCCTGCGCCGCCAGGGGGGCGGCCGCCGAGGCGTACGCGATAGCGCACTGGGTCTGCGTGGTGAACCGCTTGGCCACCTTGTTGACGGCGGCCTCGGCGGGCAGCGCGGTGCCCACCCCGATGCCGAGTGCGAGCAGTCCCGCGAGCGTGCTCCCGAGGATCGACGTACGGCGCCTGCGCATCTGGCTCCCTTTCGTCAGGGTGGCCCGGCCGGGTGCCGAGCCGCGAATGTCGGGATCGTAGCGGGTGTCGCCGCAGGTGGCGCGGGGTATCCGGGCGCGTCAGGCCGTGCCTGGACCCGTCATGACGGTCTCGACGTCGGCGCCCGCACGGCGGAAGGCGTCGACGACGCGGCGCACCGCGAGCCGCTCGGCGCGGTCGGGGCGGAGGACGGCGGAGACGTGCCGCGCGGACGCGATGTCGGCGAGCTCGCGCAGCACGAGCCGGTCGCCGGTGGGCGTGGTGAAGCGGGGCAGGACGGCGACCTGGTCGCCGGCGGCGACGAGCGCCTCGATGAGGCGGTTGTCGCGCAGCCGCTGGACGACGCGCAGCTCGGCCCCGGTCGCCTGCTCGACGGCGAGGCGCACGGTGTCGAACGGGTAGCCGAGGGGCACGCCGATCCAGTCCTCGTCGACCAGGTCCGCCGGCCGTACGCGCGGCAGGCGGGCCAGCGGGTGCCCCGCGGCCATCGCGATGTCGAGCGGCTCGCGGGCCAGCGGCACGACGGTGAGCCCCTCGGCCCCGGCGGGCCGCACGCTGGTGAGCGAGTGCGCGACGACGACGTCGTGGTCCGCGGTGAGCGGACCGTACTCGGCCTCGGCGATGTCGACGTCGACGCACCGCAGGGTGAGGGCGGTGCCCTCGAGGTCGGCCATGGCGCGGGGGAGCAGGAACGTGGCGGCGCTGGCCAGGGCCGCCACGGTGACCGTGCCGGACGGCTCGCCCTGGAACTCGTCCCAGCGGGCCTGCACCTGCGCGAGCGCGGCGGCGACGCTGGCCCCGCCCTCGGCCAGCAGCCGGCCGGCGTCAGTGAGGCGCAGCCCGCGGCCGGACGGCTCGACGAGCGGGGCGCGCAGCTCGCGCTGGGCGGTGCGCAGCTGTTGGGAGACGGCCGACGGCGTGCGGTGGGTGGCGCGGGCGACGGCCGTGACGCTGCCCCGGTCGGCGAGCTCGCGGAGCAGCTCGAGGTGCCGGACATCCATGAAGTCAGCCTACAGACACGATGAAGCAACTTTCGCTTGTCCTTCACCGTGCCGCCGGGTGAGGCTGGGCGCATGCCCGCCCGCCACCGGCTGCTCGCCGTCCTCGTCGCCCTCCTGTGGGGGTTGAACTTCATCGCCATCGACGCGTCGCTGCAGCACTTCCCGCCGATGTTCCTCGTCGCGCTGCGGTTCGCGCTCATCGCGCTGCCGACCGTGTTCCTGGTGCCGTGGCCGGACGTCCCGGTGCGCTGGGTGGTCGGCTACGGGCTCGGGTTCGGCGCGCTGCAGTTCCTCTTCCTGTACTGGGGCATGGCGGCCGGGATGCCCGCCGGGCTCGCGTCGCTCGTGCTGCAGATGTCCGGCCCGTTCACCGTGCTGCTCGGCGCCACGTTCCTGCGCGAGCGCGTGAGCGGCCGGCAGGTGCTCGGCATCCTCGTGGCCGTCGGCGGGCTCACCCTGGTGGCGTGGCAGCAGGCCGCGACCGCCACCGTCGTGCCCTTCCTGCTCACCCTGGCCGGCGCGTTCGGCTGGGCGATCGGCAACATCTGCAACCGGCAGGCGAAGCCGCAGAGCCCGCTGCGCCTCACCCTGTGGATGTCCGTGGTGCCTCCGCTGCCGATGCTCGCGCTGTCGCTGCTGGTCGAGGGGCCGGGAGAGATCGCGCACTCCCTCACGTCGTGGGACGACCCGGGGGCCGTGGGCGCCGTCGTCGGCCTGCTGTACACGGTGCTCGTCGCGACGGTGCTCGGCTCCGGCGTCTGGACCTGGCTCATGGCCCGGCACCCGGCGGGCGTGGTCGCCCCGTTCTCGATGCTCGTGCCCGTGGTCGGGATGTCGGCGGCCTGGGTGCTGCTCGGCGAGCGCGTGACCCCGCTCGAGGGCCTCGGCGCCGTGCTCGTCGTCGGCGGGGTCCTGTTCGGCAGCACCCGGGCCGCCCGCCGCCTTCTGCCGTCAGCAGAACGGCCGACCGCGGAGCCGCTGGCGGAGCCGTCGGCCGCCGGTCGCGGGTAGCGTCGTCGGCATGACGGCGGACACGGGGTTCGGCACGACGACGACGGAGCACGTGCGCGAGCCGCTGCTGCGGCACCTGGTCGGGGCGATCCTGCGCCGGGCGCGCCTGGCGCAGGGCCGCACGCTGCAGGAGGTCTCCGGCACGGCGCGCATGTCCACGGCGTACCTGTCCGAGGTGGAGCGCGGGCGCAAGGAGGCGTCGTCCGAGGTGCTCGCCGCGGTGTGCGCGGCGCTCGGCATCCGGCTCGTCGACCTCGTCGCCGAGGCGCACGACGCGCTCGCCGCGAGCGCCGAGCACCAGGAGCGCGTCCGCGTGCTCACGTCCCTGCGCGACCGGTCGCCGTCGTCCCGGCACGTGCGCTCGGCGACGGCCGTGCGCACGACGATGTCGGACGTCGTCGCCCTCGCCGCGTAGCGCCGGCGCCGAGCATGGAGTTCTTCGTCTACCACCGTGACCGTGCCGGGTCGATCGCCCTGCGCGAGGCGCTCAACGACGAGCACCTGGCCTACATGGACCGGTTCGCGGACGGGATGATCGCGCGCGGTCCGACGACGACGGACGGCGGCGAGACGCTCACCGGGAGCGTGCACGTCCTCGACCTGCCCGGGCCCGAGGCCGCCCGGGCGTTCGCGTTCGACGAGCCCAACTACCAGGCCGGCGCGTACCGCGACGTGCTGCTGCGCCGGTGGCGCAACACGCTCGGGCGCACGATGTGGGACTACCCCGGCGGGCCGGAGGGCGATCCCCGGTACCTGGTCCTCGGGCTCGGGTGGCGGGGGACCGGCGAGCCCCTGGTCGCGCCGGGAGCGGGGGTCGGCCTGGTCGCGGCGGGACCGCTCCTGTCGGACGACGGCGCCGCGGTCCTCGGCGCCGCCGTGCTGGTCGAGGCCGCCGGGCCCGACGACGCCCGCCGGGTGCTGGTCGCGGACGACTACGCGGACGTCGAGGTCCACGACTGGCACGTCGGCGGCCGCCCGGTGGCGCGGGACGGCTAGGCCGCGGCGCGGTCCGACAGCTTGCGCGAGGTGACGACCGCGTCCGCCACCCCGTAGTCGACGGCGTCCTGGGCCGACAGGATGAGGTCGCGGTCGGTGTCGGCGCGCAGCCGGTCGGCGGTCTGCCCGGTGTGCCGGGCCAGGAGCTGCTCGGTCTCGGCGCGCAGGCGCAGCACCTCGCGCGCCTGGATGGCGAGGTCGGACACGGTGCCCTGCCCCTGGGTGGACGGCTGGTGCAGCAGCACGCGGGAGTGCTCCAGCACCGTGCGCTTGCCGGGCGTGCCGGCGGCCAGCAGCACCGCGGCGGCGGACGCCGCCTGCCCCATGCAGGTGGTGGCGACGTCGCTGCGCACGTACTGCATGGTGTCGTAGATCGCGGTCATCGCGGTCGCGGAGCCGCCGGGGGAGTTGATGTACAACCCGATCTCCTGCTCGGGCGCCTCGGACTCCAGGTGCAGCAGCTGCGCCATGACGACGTTCGCCACGCCGTCGTCGATCTCGGTGCCGAGGAAGATGATCCGGTCGCGCAGCAGGCGGGAGAAGACGTCGGAGTAGCGCTCTCCCAGCGGGGTGCGCTCGACGACGTTCGGGATCGTGTAGCTCATCCGCTCGTCCATCACAGCCCCGCCTTCCGGCCGCCGGCCGACGGCCGCACGTCCTCGACGCTCTCGACGATCCGGTCGACCATGCCGTACTCGACCGCCTCGGTGGCCGTGAACCAGCGGTCGCGGTCGCTGTCGGTGGCGATCTGCTCCACCGTGCGGCCGGTGTGCTGCGCGATGAGCTCGTGCATCACGCGCTTGGTGTGCTCCAGGTTCTCCGCCTGGATCGCGATGTCGACGGCGGTGCCCCCGATGCCGGCCGACGGCTGGTGCATCATCACCCGCGTGTGCGGCAGCACGTAGCGCTTGCCCTTGGTGCCGGTGGTGAGGAGGAACTGGCCCATGCTGGCGGCGAAGCCGAACCCGACCGTCACCACGTCGTTCGGCAGCAGCCGCATGGTGTCGTAGATGCCGAGCCCCGCGGTGACGGAGCCGCCGGGGGAGTTGACGTACAACGCGACGTCGGACCGCGGGTCCTCCGCCGACAGCAGCAGGAGCTGCGCGACGACGCGGTTGGCGACGGCGTCGTCGATCTCGGTGCCGATCACCACGATGCGCTGGTGCAGCAGCCGCGCGGTGAGCTGGTCGTCGAAGGCGGGCGCGGTGGGCGGTGCCGGTGTGCTCAGGGTCGGTGTGCTCAGGGTCGGGGTGCTCTGGATCGGTGTGCTCATGTCCCCACCGTCCGACGACGACGGCCGCAGCGGGAGGGTTCTCTGCCGGGAGCGCATCTGCTCAGGGCAGATCCGGCGGGAACCCTCTCGCGGGCGGGCGGTCAGAGTCGCGGGAACCAGCGTCGTCGCACGCCGACGAGGACGAGGCCCACGAGGACCAGGACGATCGCCGCCACCATCAGCCCGACGTCACCGAAGCCGGTGGATGCCAGCGCGCCCGGCAGCGGGGCCTGGGACGACGGCGGTGCGTCGGCGTGCGGTGCCCCGGGCCGTTCGTCACCTCGACCGGCGGGCCCGTCGGAGGCATCCGGGGGCACCGCGTCGTCGCTGCCGTCGCCACTGTCGCCACCACCGCCACCGCCACCGCCACCGCCACCGCCACCGCCACCGCCACCGCCACCACCACCGTCGTTGCCACCGTCGCTACCGCCATCGCCCGGCGGGTCGGTCGGGTCCGGCTCGTCCGGCGGGTCGGTGGGGTCGGGCTCCTCGGGTTCGGCGAGCGTCCCGCCGCCGAGCCATGCCGTCGTGGTCGCGTCGTCGAGCGTGCCGACCTCGTCTCCCTGCGGCGCCTGGACGCCCACGGGAAGGCTCGTCGCCTCGAACCGAGCGCTGCGGACGGTACGTGGCAGCTTCGGGTGGTCGCGCTCGAACTCCGCCTTCGGCGTCTGGTCCCGCGGCGCGTCGGGGAGCACGATGCCGCCGAAGATCTCGATGTAGAACTCCTGCTCGCCGTGCTCGTACTCGTAGCGGTACTGCACGGTCTTCAGCAGCTCGCGGTACTCGTCGTACACGTCCTTCGGGTCGTACTCGGTGCGCGCCGGCCAGGCGCTGACGTCGCCCGAGCCGATGACGTCGTGGAAGGCTCCCGGGCGCTCCGCGTCGCGGTCCTTGATCCACTCGGCGGCGACCCGGGCCGTGTAGACGCGGCGCAGGTCCGCGTACTCCGGGGCGGAGTTGACGTAGTCCTCGAGCGGTTGCTCGAAGTCGTCGACGATGCGCTGCGTGTTCCGCTCGACCATCTTCGGGGGCGCGTCCTGGCAGACCTCGTTGCCGGGTACCTCCCAGTCCACGTCGAACGGCTCGATCTGGACCTGCAGCGGGGCGTCCAGGATGTAGAGCTGGTCGTCCTCGACGCGCACCTTGGCCGGCTGCGGCTCGATCCACAGCCGGGTCCAGTCGGAGCAGATCAGGCCGTCGTCGGTGCGCTCCAGCGACTCCCAGTGCTTCTTACCCTGCTCCGTCTCGGGGCGCATGAGGTCGTTGAGGCTCTGCTTCATCTCCAGGTCCGCCTCGAGCAGCACGCGACCGGCGTCGGTGGAGCCGAACTCCTCGTCGACGATGGTGTCCGGCGTGTCCGGGTTGAGGTTCACCCAGAACTGCTCGGGGTCGAGCGCGAGCCACGTCATGAGGGCGTCGGAGGACAGGTCCAGCGCGGCCTCGCCTCCGTACCCGGGTTCCGCCACGCCGTCGTCGGGGAGCTCGTCCGCCGAGAAGGCGTACCCGTAGTCGCCCGCCTTCGGGTCATCGGTGACGTAGCGCAGCTCGAGGGAGCGCCAGTCGATCCCGCCGGGGCTGCGCGGCATGAACCCCTGCCGGCGGCCGTCGGCGCCGAACGAGGCCTGCATCCGCTGGCCCTCGCGGGCGAGCGCCGGGGTGCGTCCCGACCGCTGGGCGAGATCCTTCGCCGGCCCCGCCGTCGAGCGGCGCGGGCACGTCGCCGAGAGCGTGGACGGGCCCGCGGACTTCGGGGCGGGCCCGCACGTCGGGTTCATCGCGGTGCTCGACGACGGTGACGGGTTCTTCTGGACCGCGGTGGAGCGCAAGGTCGTGTGCTCGACCTTGTGCGTGCGCATCTGCTCGAGCTGCTTCGGTGTCGGCTCCTTGCTGAAGATGTAGACGACGCGCCAGCCCTTCGCGCGCAGCGCGGCGTCGGCCTTGAGCTGGCTGGCGCGCAGCGAGGAGTTCCCTGACTTGACCTCGTACGCGATCTTGAGGGTCCGGTTGACCGAGTCGTAGCGGCGGTTGGAACCGAGCTTCTGCTCCTTCGCCAGCTTGGTGTCCTCGCACATCCAGCTCGGGCCGCCGAGCTTGAGCCGCCGACCCACGTTCCCGTGGAACGCGTCGCCGCGGGCGTCGTTGGCCTGGTTCGGGATGTAGGAGTTGCGCCACTGGTCCCACCCCCACGTGCCCTTGTAGACGTTCCATCGCCGGATCATGCGGTCGCGGGAGCCGACCGGGAACGTCTTGTAGCTCCCCTTGAGCTTCTTCAGCTCGGCCTTCGTCGGCTCCTTCTCGCCGCTGAGGTGCTCGGCCGGGTTCTCGTACTCGTAGTCGGCGATCGTCTCGGCGTGGCCGCTGGGCAGGCCGCCGCCGGGCAGGTCGACGGGATCTGCCGCTTCCGAGATGCCGTCGATGAGCTCGTCGCACTGGACGTTGAACTTGGGCGCGCCCTCGCTGGCGAGTCCGGGCACCAGTACGAGGGAGACGGCGAGCACGAGGGCTGTGGCCATGGCGGACGCGACGGCGCGTCGCAGGCGGTCGCGTCGCAGCACGGCGGCGGTGGACTCGTCGACCTCGTTGGCGTGCCTGCTCACGACGCTCTCCTTCGACGCGGGGTGGGTCTGCCGCCGGGGTGGTCACACGTCTGTGACGCAGGCAACCCTCCCGACGGTAGCCAGGAGCGACCGGTTCCGCGCTCGTGACAAATATTGCGTGAGGCAACCGAGTGTCGCGACGGTCAGGCCGGGGGCGTGTCCCGCTTGTAGGCGTCGAGGTCGGCGTTGAGGCGCTCGACGAGCTCGGCGAGCAGGGTGCGGTCGGCGGGGCTCCAGTCGGCGAGCACGGCGGAGTAGGTGGCGCCGCGCCGGCGTCGCTGCGCGCGCAGGGCGTCCCGGCCGCCGGCGGTCGCGGAGACGAGGACGGCGCGCCCGTCGTGGGGGTCGCGGGAGCGCTGCACGTGGCCCGCGCGTTCGAGGGCGACGACCTGGCGCGTCACGGTGGAGGCGTCGATCCCGAGGCGGTCCGCGAGCGCCTGGACGCGCTGGGGGCCGCCGTCGCGCAGGGCGTGCAGCAGGAGGTAGCCGGAGCGGTCGAGGTCGTGGCCGCCGGTCCGGACGGTGGTCGCCGCGGTGGTGCGCTCGGCGCGGCGCAGCAGCTGGGCGAGGCCGAGCTCGACGCGGGCGACGACCTCCGCCGTCGCGGCGTCGTCGCCCTGGTCGGGGCGCTTCTTCTCGACATTGTTTCCCCGGGAAGCGGTCATAGGTGTATCCTACAGGTAATTACCTGCACCATGCAGGTATCTCGGCGCCCGAACGGCCCGTGGCCGGCGACGACGACGGCGCAGCAACCAGCAGACGACGCCCGCGACCGACCGTGGGGCAGGAGTGAGGAGTCCGTGGCAGGCACACGCAACGAACCGAACAAGACCGCGATCTACGCGACCGCGCTGACCGCGTTCTTCGCGATCGCCGGCATCGCCGTCGTCGACCCGATCCTCCCGGTGATCGGGGAGGCGATCGGTGCCACCACGTGGCAGATCGAGCTCCTGTTCACCGCGTACATCGCGGTCATGGCCGTCGGCATGATCCCGGCCGTGCTCGCCACGGGGAAGTTCGGCTACAAGAAGATCCTGGGCGCCGGCGTCACCATCGTCGCGATCGCGGCGATCCTCGCCGCGCTGAGCACGTCGATCGGCCAGCTCGCCGCGCTGCGCGGTCTGTGGGGCCTCGGCAACGCCATGTTCTTCGCCACCGCGATGGTGCTGCTCGTCTCGCTCGCCAACGACCGCGAGTGGGTGGTCGGCATCTTCGAGACCTGCGTCGGCCTCGGCTTCGCCGTCGGCCCCCTCATCGGGGGCCTGCTCGGCAGCATCAGCTGGCGCGTGCCGTTCCTCGCCTGCGGCCTGTTCATGATCGTGGCCCTCGCGATGTCGATCACGAAGCTCAAGGACCCGGCCGAGAAGCCGGTGCCGCTGCACGTGGGCCAGGTCTTCGGGCTCTTCCGCAAGCCCGCGTTCCTCGCGCTCGCGGTGGTCACCGCCACCTACAACTTCGTGTTCTTCGTCATCCTCGGCTACACGCCGATCTTCCTCGGGCTCGACGTCATCCCCCTCGGCCTGGTCTTCACCGCCTGGGGCCTCGGGCTCGCGTTCGGCATCCTCGTCGTCGGCCACAAGCTCGCGCACACGATCGGCGCCGTGCAGACCCTGGGCATCGCCGTCGCCGGCGTGCTCGTGATGACCCTGCTGCTCGCCCTCGGGCTCCCGACGGCGGCCTCCATCGTCGTGCTCGTCGTCGCGGGCGTGTTCATGGGTATCGCCAACGCCATCCTCACCGACCTGTCACTCGCCCTCGGCGACCCCGACCGCCGCGTCACGACCGGCGCCTTCAACCTCGTGCGCTGGGGCTTCGCCGCCCCCGCCCCGGTGATCGCCGGCCTGCTGCACCCGGTCGGCGCCTCCGCCCCGTACTGGGTCGGCGTCGGCGTGCTGGCCGTGGGCGTGATCGTCTTCCTGCTCACCGCGCACAAGATGGCCGGCCAGCTGGGCGAGAAGGTGCTGTGGGCGCGGTGGAACCGCGCCGCCCGCGCCGTCGAGGGCACGCCGGAGGAGGCCATGTCCGAGCTGTGACACCCCGTCGCGCACCGGCGCGACGCGGGCACCGACGGGCGTCGGGCGGGGGACCGCCCGGCGCCCGCCGCCGTCCGCGCGACGCACCCGTCCGACCTTCGGCCACGGCCGTCAGCCCTTCGGACGATGTCCCGGGGAACTCGGGCGGCGTATCGTCCGTTCAGCCCAAGCGTCACGACAGCGGAGTCGTGCCCCCCTGCCGACCGCCCGTCTGGAGTGAGCGTGTTCCGACTTGCCCGCCTGTCCCTGGCGAACCGCGCCGTCGTCGCCCTGGCGACGATCGCGATCTTCGTCTTCGGGGCGATGAGCCTGGGCTCCCTCAAGCAGGAGCTCATCCCGTCCCTGGAGCTCCCGGCGGGCGCGGTCGTCGCGACCTACCCGGGCGCGTCGCCGGAGGTGGTCGAGCAGCGCGTCACCGAGCCGCTCGAGGCCGCCGCGCAGTCCGTCGAGGGCATCGAGTCCATCGGCTCGACGGCGTCCACCGGCAGCTCGGTCACCACCGTGCAGTTCGAGTACGGCACCGACATGGACGCGGCGACCCAGCGGCTCCAGACCGCCGTCACCCGCGTCCAGTCCCAGCTCCCCGAGGACGTCGAGCCGCAGGTCGTCACCGGCTCGCTCGACGACCTGCCGGTCATCCAGCTGGCGGCGGCCGGCAGCCAGGACTCGGGCGAGGACGTGGACGCCGCGGCGCTCGCGGACACCGTCGACTCCGTCGTCGTGCCCGCGCTGGAGGACCTGGACGGCGTCCGCTCGGTCGCCGTCACCGGCGGCGAGACCGACCAGGTGCTGGTCGACGTCAAGACGAAGAAGCTCGCGGCGGCCGGCCTGACGACGCAGGACGTCGCCGACGTGCTCAAGGACAACGGCGTCGTGCTGCCCGCCGGCACCATCACCGACGACGACGTCACCTACTCCGTCCAGGCCGGCTCCAGCATCGACAGCGTCAAGGAGCTCAAGGCGCTCCCGCTCGTGCCGGACCCGGCGGCGGGCGCGACGACGGGCGCGGGCGACGCGACCGGCGGCACCACGGGCGAGGTCGGCGACGGCACGGGCGCCCCGCCCGCGGCCGACGGCTCTGCGCAGGACCCCGCGCAGGACCCCGCGCAGGACCCCGCGCAGGGCGCCGAGGGCGCCACCACCCCGCAGACCCCGGCCGCCCTCGAGCCCGTGACGCTCGCCGACGTGGCCACCGTGCAGGTCGTGCCGGTCGAGGCGACGTCGCACTCCCGGCTCGACGGCGAGTCCTCGCTGGGCGTCGCCATCACCAAGACCCCCGACGGCAACACCGTCGACGTCTCCCACGCCGTCCAGGACGCGATGGACGACCTGCGGCCCGAGCTCGAGGCCGCCGGGGTCACCACCGCCGTCGTGTTCGACCAGGCGCCGTTCATCGAGGAGTCGATCGAGGGCCTCGCCACCGAGGGCGGCCTCGGCCTGCTGTTCGCCGTGATCGTCATCCTCGTGTTCCTGGTCTCCCTGCGCTCCACGCTCGTGTCCGCGGTGTCGATCCCGCTGTCGCTGGCCGTGACCTTCGTGGTCATGAACGCCACCGGGTACACCCTGAACATCCTCACGCTCGGCGCCCTGACCATCTCGATCGGCCGCGTCGTCGACGACGCCATCGTGGTCATCGAGAACATCAAGAGACACCTGTCGTACGGCGAGGACAAGAAGGCGGCGATCCTCACCGCCGTGCGCGAGGTGGGCGGCGCCATCACCGCGTCGACCATCAGCACGGTCGCCGTCTTCCTGCCGATCGCGCTGGTCGGCGGCATGGTGGGCGAGCTGTTCCGGCCGTTCGCGATGACCGTCGCGATCGCGATGCTCGCGTCGCTGGTCGTGGCCCTGACGATCGTGCCCGTGCTGGCGTACTGGTTCGTCAAGGCGCCCGCCGTCGCCACGGACCCGGCCGAGGCGGAGCGTGTCCGCGAGGCCGCCGAGGCCAAGGAGCGCCGCGGCCTGTGGCAGCGCGCGTACGTGCCGAGCCTCGGCGCCGCGCTGCGCCACCCGTGGGTCACGCTCGTGGTCGCGGTCGCCGTCCTCGGCGGCACGCTCGCGCTGGTGCCGCGCCTGGAGACCAACTTCATCGGCGACTCCGGCCAGGACACCGTCACGGTGACGCAGTCGTTCGAGACGGGCGCGTCGCTCGAGGCGCAGGACGCCGCGGCCACCGAGGTCGAGGACGCCCTGGCCGACGTCGACGCGGTCGAGAGCGTGCAGACCACCGTCGGGTCGGGCGACGCCGCGATGGCCGCGTTCATGGGCGGCGGCTCCGCGCCGCAGGCCACGTTCGCGATCACGCTCGACCCCGACGCCGACGGCGTCGAGGCGCAGACCGAGATCCGCGACGCCGTCGAGCCGCTGGCCGAGACCGGCGTCACCACCGGGGTCAGCGTCTCCGGCGGGGACTCCGGCTTCGGCTCCAGCACCGTGGACCTCGTCGTGCAGGCGAACGACAGCGACGACCTGGACGCCGCGGCGCAGCAGGTCACCGACGCGGTGTCGGGCCTGGACGGCGTGGCCGAGGTGACCAACGACCTCGCCGCCGCGCAGCAGGTCGTGCAGGTGTCCGTCGACCGCGAGAAGGCGGCCGAGGCGGGGCTGACCGAGACCCAGGTCTCCGGGATCGTCTCGGCGGCCATGGGGCCCGAGCAGACCGTGGGCGAGGTCGACCTGGGCGACGGGCCCACCGACGTGGTCGTGAAGACCGGCGACGCCCCGGCCACGCAGGGCGAGATCGAGGACCTCGAGGTCCCCACCGCCGCAGGCATGGTGCCGCTCACCGACGTCGCGACCGTCGAGAAGGTGGACGTGCCCACGTCGATCTCCCGCACCGACGGCGCGCGGTCCGCGACCGTGTCGGTGACGCCCGAGACGCAGGACGTCGGCACGCTCACCGCGGACATCACGGCCGCGACCGACGACCTCGACCTCCCCGCGGGGGCGACCGTCGAGATCGGCGGCGTCGCCTCCGACCAGGCGGACGCGTTCGCCGACCTCGGGCTGGCGCTGGTCGCCGCGATCGCCATCGTCTACCTGGTGATGGTCGCGACCTTCGGGTCGCTGGTGCAGCCGCTGATCCTGCTGGTGTCGGTGCCGTTCTCCGCCACCGGCGCGCTGCTGGCGCTGCTCGCCACCGACACCCCGCTGGGCGTCCCGGCGCTCATCGGCGTGCTGATGCTCGTCGGCATCGTGGTGTCGAACGCGATCGTGCTCATCGACCTCATCAACCAGTACCGGGACCCGGCGCACGGGCACCCCCGGTCGCTGGAGGAGGCCGTGCGCGAGGGCGCACGCAAGCGTCTGCGCCCCATCGTCATGACGGCGCTGGCGACGATCTTCGCGCTGACGCCGATGGCGATCGGCCTCACCGGCGGCGGGTCGTTCATCAGCCAGCCGCTGGCGCTGGTGGTCATCGGCGGGCTCATCTCCTCGACGCTGCTCACGCTGTTCGTGGTGCCCGTGCTCTACGAGCTCATCGAGCGCCGCAAGGAGCGCCGGCACACGAAGCGCGACTCGCGCGTCGTGCGCCGGGCGGAGAAGGCCGAGCGGGCCGCGGCGCGCGCCGCGGAGAAGGCGGAGGCGGCCGAGGAGGCCGCCGCCGTCGCCCGCCGTCAGGCGGGTACCGACCCCGCCTGACCGCGCTCCGTGGGGGTGAGCGTGATCGTGGCCCTGTTCCGGTCGTGACCCAGGGCCACGATCACGCTCACCACGAGCGCGGGTCAGGCGTCGCGGCGCTTGAGCGTGATCGCCGCGGCGACGAGCAGCACCACGGTGTACCCGACGAGGACGGCGTAGCCGACCCACGGGTCGAGCAGGGCGTCCGTCTCGGCGCCGCGGGAGATGATCCGCTCGCCGGCCACGCTGGGCAGCAGCTTGTTCACCCAGTCCGTCCACGCGGCGTCGGACGCCTGCACGACGATGCTGAAGATGAGCGGCACCACGAAGAAGATCGCGACGATCGTGAAGATCGCGCCCGCGCTGTGGCGCATCAGCGTGCCCACGGCCAGCGAGAACGCGGCCACGGTGGCGAGGTAGAGCACGCAGCCGGCCAACGCCCGCACCTGCTCGGAGTCGGACAGGTCCACGCTCATCCCGGCGTCCTCGAGCAGGGGCGCCGTGGCGACGTACGCGATCACCAGGGCGAGGGCCACCACGACGGCGGTGGCGAGCACGATGACGACCAGCTTGGCCCACAGCACGGGCAGGCGGCGGGGCACGGCGGCGAACGTGGACCGCACGGTGCCCGTGGAGTACTCGCTGGTGACGATGAGCGTGGCCAGCACGCCCACGGCGAGCGCGCCGAACGAGTAGCCGAACGACACGATCGTCGTGCCGGTGAGGCCGATCGCCTGGAGCCCCGGGTCCTGCGACATGCCCTCGGCCATCTCGGGGGTGTCGACCATCGTGCGCACGATCGCGGCCATCATGAGCGCCAGCCCCACCATGACGACGGCCGTGATCACCACGGTCCACACTGTGGAGCGCAGGGTGCGGAACTTGATCCACTCGCCGCGCAGCACGCGGCCGAACGTCACCCGCTGCACGACGACGGCCGGCGCGGCCTCGCGGGTGGGTGCGGTGGCGGTCATCGGGGCGCTCCGTCCGTCGTCGCGCCGGTCTCGGCGCCCGGCGCCGGGGCGGCGCCGTCCAGGGCCTCGGCCTGGTACTCGACCGAGTCGGCGGTGAGCTCCAGGTAGGCCTCCTCGAGGGTGGAGGACACGGGGGTCAGCTCGTGCAGGACGACGCCGCCCGCGGCGGCGAGCTCGCCCACGCGGGCCGCCTCGACGCCCGTGACCTCGAGGACGCCGTCCTCGGCCGGGGCGACGTCGCCGCCCTCGCGCCGCAGGACGTCGGCGAGGTCGGCGGCCTGCGGCGAGCGCACCCGCACGAGCCGGCGGGAGGCGCCGTCGACCAGCTGCTGCACCGGCATGTCCGCGAGGATCCGCCCCCGCCCGATCACGATGACGTGGTCGGCGGTGAGCGCCACCTCGCTCATGAGGTGGCTGGACAGGAAGACCGTGCGGCCCTCGCCCGCCAGGAAGCGCGCGAGGTTGCGCACCCACAGCACGCCCTCGGGGTCGAGGCCGTTGACGGGCTCGTCGAGGATGAGGGTGCGCGGGTCGCCCAGCAGCGCGACGGCGATGCCGAGCCGCTGCCCCATGCCGAGGGAGAAGCCGCCCACGCGCTTGCGCGCGACCGCCGTCAGGCCGGTGAGCTCGACCACCTCGTCCACCCGCGCCGGCGCGATCGCGTGCGTGGCGGCCAGCGCCTGCAGGTGCTGGCGCGCCGTGCGGCCGGGGTGCACCGCCTTGGCCTCCAGCAGCGCGCCCACCTCGGCCAGCGGCCGGGCGTGCTGCGCGTACGGGCTGCCGTTCACCGTGACCCGTCCGGCCGTCGGGCGGTCCAGGCCCATGATCATCCGCATCGTGGTGGACTTGCCGGCCCCGTTCGGGCCGAGGAAGCCCGTGACCGTGCCGGGCCGCACGGTGAACGTCACGTCGTCCACCGCGAGCTTGGGTCCGTATCTCTTGGTCAGGCCGTGTGCTTCGATCATGTCGCCCCTGGAGGTCATCTCGGGTGCCGTCGTCGCGGGATCACGGGTCCTTCCCGAGCCTACGTGCTGGTCATCGCCGCGTCACGGGCAGGGAGCGGGTGATCCGGGCGGACAGGGCATGATGCGGCCATCCCGTCCGAGCTGCCGTCCGAGCTGCCGTCCGAGCTGCCGTCCGAGCTGCCGTCCGAGCTGCCGCCCGAGTGACCGAGGCCGACCTCGCGGTCGAGGAGCGGGTGCGGGCCGTGCTGCTCGCCGCTGGGCCCGACGACGCGTTCCTCGGCGAGGAGACGGGGAGCGCGCGCGGCGTCCTCGGAAAAGCTCGCCGACCTGGGAACGTCTGAGGAACGCCGCGCGTTCACTACGATGGATTGCACGGCCAGCGACCCGGCACTGCGCGCGCGACGACCCGTCGTCGGGCACCCGGCAGCCGCGACCAGGAGGAGTACATGACCAACCCCGTCTTCTCGAGCAGCAACGTCTTCGGCGAGCCGCGCCGTACCGGGGCTCGCCGGGGCGGCACCGCCACGGCCCAGCCGCAGTACGGGCAGGTCGCCTACGGTGCGGGCACCGCCGGTGCGCAGACCGCCGACGCCGCGAGCCTCGACGCCATGTACCAGGCGCCGTCCGCCACCACGGCCGACACCAAGCGCCTCACCTACGACGACGTCATCATCAAGACCGGCGGCCTCCTCGCGCTGCTGATCGTGGTGGCGGCCGCGACGTGGAACTTCGCCCCGAACCTGTGGCCGATCGGCATGATCGCCGGCCTCGTGCTGGGCCTGGTGAACGCCTTCAAGAAGAAGCCCAGTCCCGCGCTGATCGTGGCCTACACGGTCGCCGAGGGCGTCTTCCTGGGCGGCATCTCGATCGCCTTCGCGTCGATCGCGGTCGGCAGCTCCGGCGCCCCGCTCTCCGGCATCGTGCTGCAGGCCGTCGTGGCGACCCTGGCCACGTTCGCCGCCGCGCTGTTCCTGTTCAAGTCCGGCAAGGTGCGGGTCACCCCGAAGTTCACCCGCTGGCTGCTCATCGCCATGGTGGGCTACCTCGTCTTCTCGCTCGTCAACGTCGTCCTGACCTGGACCGGGGTCCTCGACGGCTGGGGCATGCGGGGCGGCGCGCTCGGCATCATCGTCGGCCTCGTCGCGGTCGGCCTGGCCGCCGCGTCGCTGATCGTCGACTTCGACTCGATCAAGCGGGGTGTCGAGCAGGGCGTCCCGGCGCAGTTCGCCTGGACCGCGGCCTTCGGGCTCATCGTCACCCTGGTGTGGCTGTACCTGGAGTTCCTGCGCCTGCTGGCGATCTTCCAGAGCGGCGACTGACGCTCCGGCTCGCCTCCGGCAGGCCTCTGACGGTCGAGGCCCGACGGCCGGTCACCCAGCGGGGTGGCCGGCCGTCGTCGTGCCCGGCGCGGTGCCGCGCCGCACCGCCCACGC
This sequence comes from Isoptericola sp. NPDC056578, assembly GCF_042793275.1. Lineage (NCBI taxonomy): Bacteria > Bacillati > Actinomycetota > Actinomycetes > Micrococcales > Promicromonosporaceae > Isoptericola > Isoptericola sp. NPDC056578. Next base: position 48,110 of record NZ_JBHTVC010000003.1, on the reverse strand, counting down.
GACCAGCAGCAGCCCGGCGGCGACGAGGACGCCGTGCCCGACGCGCACCGCCGGGGTGCCGAAGAACTGCGGCAGGTAGAGCAGCAGCCCGGCGGCCAGCGGGACGCCGACCCAGCGCGGCCGACCACCGCCGCGCCACAGCGCGACGGCCGCGAGCACGCCGGCCGCCGCGACGAGGGCCAGGCCGACGCCGAAGAGCGTCATCGCCGCGGGCTGGAGCCGCAGCACCTCGACGTCGGCGAGCAGCGCCGGGTCGTCCGTGCGCAGCGCGGCCTGCGCGATCGTGCGGATGCCGAAGATCTCGGCACCGAAGTAGAGGGAGCTCAACGCGGCCCCGGCCCAGGCGGTCGCGACGGCGGCGGTGGCGGCACGGGCGCCCGGGGCGGTGGGCCCCGGGGCCGTCGCCGCGTGCAGCAGCGACCGCAGGCCGAGGAACGTCGGCGCCAGCAGGAAGAGTCCCGCGATCCCGCACAGGTGCGCCAGCACCCACCGGTCGGAGGCGAACGCCTGGGCGAGCGCGAGGCTCGGCACGGACTCGTCGGGCCACGGTCGGAGCACGGGGAAGAGCAGCAGGAGGGCTCCTGCCGCGCCGGCGCCGGTCGCGGTCCAGGCCGCCACGGTGCTGTGGGCCGGGACGTGCGTCGTGGCGAGGGCGTCGGGGGACGGGGCGGTGCGGGTCATGGCTGCTCCTTCGGTGCGGGTGACGACGGTGCGTCGGCGAGGGCGGCGACCCCGGCGACGAGCATGTCGACCAGGGCGTCGAAGCTGCGGTCGAGGTCCTCGGGCAGACGGAACCCGCCGCCGAGCTCGAGGACCACGAAGCCGTGCACCCCGGCGCGCACCACGCGGACGGCGTCGATCGTGCGGTCGTCGGGGAGGCCGAAGCCGTGCAGCACCGCCCCGACCAGCGCGACGACGCGCGCCGCCGCGGTCCGGTGCCCGGCGTCCTCGGGGGCGTCGGGATCCGGCGCGAGCTGGACGGCGGCGTACCGGCCGGGGTGCGCGAGGGCGTAGTCCCGCCACGCGTGGGCGAGGGCGCGCAGGGCGTCGGGGCCGGCCCGGCCGACCGTCGCCGCCGCGCTCGTCGTCGTCAGCTCCTCGAGGGCGACCAGCGCGACCTCCCGGCGCAGCGCCGCGAGCGACCCCACGTGCTTGTAGAGGCTCGGGGTGGCGACCCCGGCGGAGGCGGCGACCTTCGCGAGCGTGAGGTCGGCGAGCCCGGTGGGCCCGCCGGCGTCCACCTGCTCGAGCGCGATGCGGACCACGGCGTCCCGCGACAGCCCGGCCCTAGGCACGGGCGCCCCGCTCGTCGGCGCCGTCGCGCTCGTCGTCGTGCCGGGTGACGGGCAGGCCGGCGACGAACTCCAGGACGGCCGGGGTGACGACCTCGGGTGCCTGGTGCTGCGGGTAGTGGCCCACGCCGGGCACCAGGAGCTCCTGGCCGCCGAGCGCGTCGCGCATGCGGGCGAGCTCGGCTCCGGCGTCCTTGTAGTCGGGGTCGAGCTCGCCGACGACGATGAGCGACGGCGCCTCGACCGAGGGGACCAGCGGCTCGATGACGGAGTGGTCGAGCGCGACGGCCAGGTCGCGGAACGACCGGAGGTGCGCCGGGTCGGCCATGCTGCGCCGGATCTCCGCGACGTGCTGCGCGTGCCCGGGCGAGCGGCGCCCCTTGGCGAACATCGAGGTGTAGAGCCACGCCCACGCCGCGGCGCCCCACGGGCGATGGAACAGCACGCGGTAGAGCAGGCGGTAGGTGCGCAGCGCCCCCGGGGAGGCGACCTCCCGCAGGTGCGGGGCCACCAGCACCAGGGCCCGCACGAGCTCGGGCCGCTCGGCGGCGGCCCACACGGCGGCGGACCCGCCCATGGAGCTGCCGACCAGCACTGCCGGCCCGGCGTCCAGGTGCTCGACGAGCGCGACGAGGTCGGTCCCGGTGGCGATGTCGCCGTGCGTGGTGAAGGTGGTGTCGGAGTCGCCGTGGCCGCGCAGGTCCGCGACGACCACCCGGTGGCCGGCGGCGACGAGAGCGGGGACGAGGTCGTCGTAGGTGGAGCGGAGGTCGCCCATCCCGGGGACGGCGACGACGAGCGGGCCGCTGCCTGCGTCGGTGTAGGCGATCCGCCCCTCGGGGCGGGTGAGGTACCGGACGTCCGGTGTTGTGGCCATGTCCATAGCCACAAAGCTAATACCGTTAGCCAGCGATCGCAAGAGGCTCCTCGAAGAAACTTCTGGGGCGATGTCGATCTCGCGGTTCCCCGTTCGACCTGGGGATGAGAAGGTCGCCACGAGGGTGACCGCGATCACGACAGGGAGCAGGACGATGGCCAAGTACATGCTGATCATGCGGGGGACCGACGAGGGCCAGGCTCAGTTCGAGCAGATGGACTTCACCGAGGTCATCGCGGCGATGGGCCGCTACAACGAGTCGATGATGAACGCCGGCGTGCTCGCCGCGGGCGAGGGGCTGTCCGACGCGTCCGAGGGCGCCGTCGTCGACTTCTCCACCGACACGCCCGTCGTCACGGACGGCCCCTACGGCGAGACCAAGGAGCTGTTCAACGGCTTCTGGATCGTCGACGTCGCCACCAAGGAGGAGGCGATCGAGTGGGCCAAGCGGGCGCCGCTGGGCGGACCCGGGACCAAGCTCGAGGTGCGCCGGGTCAACGGCCCCGAGGACTTCCCGCAGGACGACGAGTGGATCCAGAAGGAGCAGGGGTGGCGCGAGGAGCAGGCCCAGCGGGCCGAGCAGGCGCAGTGACCCCGAGCGCTCCCGACGGAGGCCGCGCCGACGACGGCGCGGCCTCCCGGCGCGTCGTCGAGGCGGTCTGGCGCATCGAGTCCAGCCGCATCGTCGGCGCGCTCGCCCGGTACACGAACGACTTCGCGCTCGCGGAGGACGTCGCGTCGGAGGCGCTGGCGGAGGCGCTGGTCGCCTGGCCGCGCGACGGCGTCCCGCGCGACCCGGTCGCGTGGCTGCTCGCGACCGGGCGGCGTCGCGCGATCGACGCGTTCCGGCGCCGCTCCGGGCGGGACGAACGGTACGCGGCGCTGGCCCGCGACCTCGGCGAGGGCGGCGCCGTCACGGGCGGGCCGGGCTCCGTCCCCGAGCCCGCCGACGACGTGCTGTGGGACCCGGACAAGATCGAGGACGACCGTCTCGCGCTGCTGTTCGTGGCCTGCCACCCGGTGCTGTCCAAGGAGGCGCGGGTCGCGCTGACCCTGCGCGTGGTGGCCGGCCTGAGCAGCGAGGAGATCGCGCGCGCCTTCCTCGTCCCCGTGCCCACCGTGCAGGCACGCATCACCCGGGCGAAGAAGACGCTGACGGCCGCGCGGGTGCCGTTCGAGGTGCCGGCCGCCGAGGACCGCGCGGAGCGGCTCGGTTCCGTGCTGAACGTCGTCTACCTCATCTTCTCGGAGGGGTCGACGGCGTCGGGCGGCGACGACTGGATGCGGCCGGACCTGGCGTACGAGGCCGTCCGCCTCGCGCGCGTGCTGACGCGGCTCGCCCCCGAGCCGGAGACGTTCGGGCTGCTCGCCCTGCTCGAGCTCACCGCGGCGCGGTTCCCCGCGCGCACCGGGCCGGACGGCGAGCCCGTGCTGCTGGAGGACCAGGACCGGCGCCGCTGGGACCGGTCCGCGATCCGGCGCGGGCGCGACGCCCTGGCCCGGGCCGTCGCCGTCGGGCGCGGGCTGGGGCCGTACGGGCTGCAGGCCGCCATCGCGGAGCAGCACGACACGGCCCGGTCGGTGCCCGAGACGGACTGGGACCGGATCGTGGTGCTTTACGAGGCGTTGAACCGCGTGGCGCCGTCGCCCGTCGTCGAGCTCAACGGCGCGGTCGCGGTGGCGATGGCGTCGGGCCCGGCCGCCGGGCTCGCCGTCGTGGACGACCTCGTCGCCCGGGAGGTGCTGTCCGGGTCGTACCTGCTGCCGTCCGTGCGCGGCGAGCTGCTCGCCCGCCTCGGGCGGAACGACGAGGCGCGGGGCGAGCTGGAGCTCGCCGCGCGCCTGTGCGGCAACGCCCGCGAGCGCGGCGTGCTGGAGGCGAAGGCCTCCGCCCTCTGACCCGCGACCTGTCGGGCCGAGCTGCACGGACACCTGCACGTGGCTCTGACGGCTCCACGGGCCGGAGGGTTGTCGGGGCCCGGTTCACGTATCGGTGCGCGTCGCCCTGACAGGTCGGCGGGGGAGGGTCGCCACGGCGACGCCCGCCAGGGCCAGCACCCCGCCGAGCAGCACGACGGGAGCGGGCACCTCGTCGAGCAGCGCCCAGGACATCAGCACGACGAGCGGCGGGACGGCGTACGTGGACGCCGCGGCACGACCGGCGCTGACCCGGGCCAGGGCGTATCCCCAGGTGGTGAAGGCGATCGCGGTCGGGAAGACGCCCAGGTAGACGACCCCGAGCAGGGACGACGCCGGCGCGACGGCGGCCTGCGACACGAGCGCGGGCAGGAACGGCAGCGCCGCGACGGTGCCCGCCAGGCAGCCCAGCCAGGTCATGGTGAGCGCGTCGAGCTGGGGGAGCAGGCGCTTCTGCAGGGTCGCCGCGCCGGCGTACAGGACGGCCGAGGCGAGGCCCAGGGCCACGCCCGCGGCGTCGAACCGGCCGGACGTCGTGGCGACGGCGATGACGACCACGCCGCCGAACGCGACGGCGATGCCCACGAGGAGGCGACGCGGGAAGCCCTCCCGCAGCAGGAAGCCGGCGAGGACGGCGACGAGCATCGGCGCGATGTTGACCAGCAGCGCGGTGGTGCCCGCGTCGAGGTGCTGCTCGGCCGCGTTGAGGGTCAGGTTGTACGCGCCGAACCAGGCCACCCCCCAGGCGAGCACGAGCACCAGCACGCGGCCGCGCGGGAGGCGCACGGGGGTGCGGCGCCGGGCGCGGGCCACGGCCAGGATGACGGTGAGGGCGGCGGACCCGACGGCGACCCGGCCGAGGGTGAGCGCCCCGGCGTCGAGGTCGTGGCCGACGGCGCGCACGCCCACGAACGCCGACGCCCACAGGACCACGGTCACGGCCATCGCGGCCACGGTGAGCGGGCCGACCCCGAGAGACCGGGCGGGGGCGGTGGTGGCGGGCGCGGTGCCGGCGGCGGTCTGGGCCATGCGGTCGATGATGCCCTGGAACTTTCCGTGAGCACCAGTTCAGATATCTACCGAATGCTTCAGTGTCGCTGTATCGTCGCGAGCATGCTCGACGTCCACCGGCTCCGCGTCTTCCGCTCCGTCGTCGCCAGCGGCTCGGTCGCCGCGGCGGCCGCCAACCTCGGGTACACGCCGTCCGCGGTCAGCCAGCACGTCGCCGCGCTCCAGCGCGAGACCGGGCTGCAGCTGCTCGCCCGGCACGGGCGCGGCGTGCGCCCCACCGCGGCGGGCCAGGCGCTCGCCGCCCAGGCGGACGGCCTGCTCGCCCGGCTGGGTGAGGTGGAGACGTTCGTGGCCGACCTGCGCTCCGGGCGCTCGGGCAGCCTGTCCCTCGCCTACTTCGCCTCCGTCGGGGCGGCATGGCTGCCGGCCGTCGTCAGCGCGCTCAGCACCGGGTTCCCCGGGGTGCGGCTCGACCTCGAGCTGACGGAGGAGATCCCCACCGACCCGTCGAAGCGCGCCGACCTCCAGCTCGCCGTCGCGCAGACGGACTTCCGGCCCGCCGCCGGGACGACGGCGCACCACCTGCTCGACGACCCGTACGTCGCCGTCGTCCGCCAGGACCACCCGTTGGCCGGGCGCGACGAGATCGAGCTCGCCGAGCTGGTCGGCGACCGGTGGATCGACAACGACTTCGCGCGCGGCTGGTGCCGCCGCAACCTGCTCGAGGCGTGCCGCGCCGCCGGGTTCAGCCCGGCGTTCGCGGTCGAGGCGCACGACTACCCGACCGCCCTCGCGTTCGTCGCCGCCGGCATCGGGATCACCGTGCTGCCTGCGCTCGGCTCCGCGCGCCCCGCGGCCGGGACGGTGGCGGTGCCCGTGGTACGGCCGGTGCCGGTGCGGTCCATCTACGCCCTGGTGCAGGACGCCGTCGCCGACACCCCGCCGGTGCAGGCCGCGCTCGCGGCGCTGCGCGACGTCGCCGGGTGCCCGGTCCCGTCCGCCGCGTAGGCTGGACGGCGCAGCTCCGCCGGGCCGGTGCCTGGCGGCCTCTGCACCCCGACTCTGCACGACGACGAAGACGAGGTACCCCTGTGACCACGCTCCCCACCGCCACCGGCGGCTTCGGCGACAAGCCCGAGATCACGTTCCCCGAGGGCGACGCCCCCGCCGGCCTGCAGGTGCAGGTGCTCGAGGAGGGCACCGGCCCGGTGGTCGACGCCGGCCGCACCATCGTCGTCAACTACCTGGGCCAGACCTGGGCCGGCGGCGTGTTCGACAACTCCTACGACCGCGGCCAGACCATCGACTTCCCGATCGGCGTCGGCGCGGTCATCGGCGGCTGGGACAAGGGCCTGGTCGGCCGCAACGTGGGCGACCGCGTGCTGCTGTCCATCCCGTCCGAGCACGGCTACGGCCAGCGCGGCGTGCCGCAGGCCGGCATCCCCGGCGGTGCGACGCTCGTCTTCGTCGTGGACGTCGTCGGCGTGCGCTGACCGCTCACGGCGAGGTAGCTCGATCCGCGGCGAGGTAGTCCCCTCCGCGCCGAGGTAGTTCGTGACCCCCCGTAACGAAACCCCCCCGCGCGACCCGGGCTACCCCGCCCGTGGGGTCACGGGCGGCGGGGCCCCGTGGACCGTGAAAGAGGGGTATTG